>NZ_JALHBK010000029.1:0-122304 GCF_031570565.1 Nonomuraea sp. 3-1Str | reverse complement strand
TGCCGCCCGCGGCCAGCGCCGCGAGCGCCTGCTCGGCCTGTCGCCGGGCCGCGCCGGGCTTGCCCAGAGCCGGCGGGATCAGCGCCCTGGCAGCCGCCTCGGGGTGGCGCGCCAGCCACGCCAGCGCGGTGGCGCGCACCGACTTCAGCCGGGCCAGCCACTCGGCCATCTGCACGGCGATCTCCGGGGCGGCGAACGGAAGCAGCGCCGGAGCGATCGCGCTGGGGTTGCGCCGGGCGCCGGCCAGCACCGGGGGCAGCGCTGCCACCTCGAACCTGGCCACCACCTTCGGCATCCACTCGGAGGCTCCCCACAGGTCGGCCGGGTTCCACTTCGCGACCAGCGGTCCGGCCAGCTCCTCGGGCCCGGAGACGAACAGGACGATCTCGTCGTGCCAGTGGCTCGTCCGGCCGTCGACGATCCCGCCGGCGATCTCTTCCCAGTTCCGGTGCCAGGCGCGATCCCATGAGTCCTGCCCCGGCCGGGCGGAACGCCAGTTGTCCCGCTCGCCCGGCCCCCACACCACGGCCGGCTCATCGGCACACACCAGGCCACTCACCACGACCGGCTTGCGGACCGTACGCGGACGGGTCCACGGCGGGCTGACCAGCACCTCGGGCAGGGCTTCGAGCGGAGCGGTGGCGACGGACGCGGCGGACGCGATCTTGTTGATCCGCTCAGCGGCGGCATCACCGACGCTCGTGAGGACTTCGGCCACCAGGTCGGGATGGGCCAGCACGTGGGCGCGCAGCAGCAGGTCCGCGACCTTGCCGTCGCAGGTGGCCAGCATCCGCATCGCCCGGCGCGGGAACAGGGCCGCCGCGCGCAGGAGCGCCGGCTGGGTGTACCTGTGCTCGATCCGGTCGAGGAGTGCCCGCATCGCCGCGTCGGCCGGCAGCTCGGCGAGCACTCCCAGCAGCCGCCGCTCGCTCTCCGCGTCGTAGAGCTTGTCGAACCAGCCGGCCAGCACCGGCACGGCCGCGGCGCCCATGCCGTCCACGAGGGTGGCGGGCAGAGCCAGGGAGCTCATCACGAAGTAGCCCTGCACGTGGCCCACGATGAGCGCCGCGTGCTCCGGCGTGCTGATCGCGGCGACCAGATTGTGGGCGAGCCCCGGATTGACCTGACTCACCTCGGCGCAGTCGGCCGCGACCCAGTCGGCCTCGGTCGGCGCCAGGTAGGAAGCCGCCACCCGTTGGTGGAGCCCGCCTTCACGGCTCACCGCCAGCGCCGCGACGACCTCGGCGTACTCGGCGTCCGACGCGGCCGCGAGGGCGGCACGGACCCGCCTGGTGAGCTCTGACCGATTCCAGCCGAACCAGTGGTTGTGGGGTTCATGGGGAGCCAGCCGCCGGACCGGCCGGCTGTCCCCGCCGGCATCCCAGTGCAGCGAGGCCAGCTCGGTCACGGCCGTCGCCGCGAACACCAGGCCATGTTCGAGCAGCCAGACTTCGGCGAACAGGGGCAGTAACGTCCGGTCCGACCATGGCAGGAAACCGGTCATCGCCTCGGCGACCACGGCGGCGCCCAGCGGCGTGGCGGTGGGCTCGCCGGCCAGGTATGCGACGCCCGCGGCGGCGATCTCCGGGTCGGGACACTTCGCCAGCGAGTCGAGGATCGACTGGCGACGCTCGTCCAACCTGGCGGCGAGTTCCTTGGGCGCGCCCGCGTCCAGCGCTCTCGCGGGGACCTGCGCACCGCCCCGCCGCGGATGAAGAGTGCGCAGCCAGGCGGCCGGCATCGTCAGCCGGTCCTCGTCCTCGACGCTGCCGCTCGCCGCTGTGCTCATGCCGGTACCTCCGCGCTGTGTTCGAGTAGGGCTGGTCGTTCAGGCGACGGGGAACCGCGCCATCGCCGACACCTCACGGTGATCGTCAGCGGCGAGTATTGCGGGCAAGACCGACAAACTCGCACTCACCGCATGCCCGACGGCCGCACGGCATCGTTCTCCATGCCACAGGCGTGGCCCCCTCCGGCCGGAGAGCCGCCCATCGGTCGAATGGCGCCCAGACGATGCCATCCCCATGGGATGATTTCCGGGCTGGATCAGGATGACGCGAGTCATGATGGGTGGCGGAATGTCCGACGAGAGGGCCGAGCCCGGCCACGGCCGCACTCCGCGCAGGCTGAGCGAGGAGAACGTCGCCCTGCGACTCGCCTGGGAAATGCGCCAGCGGGGCTGGTCCCAGGAGCGGATGGCGCAGGAGCTGACGAACGCCGGCTGCCCCACGCACCAGTCGGCGATCTCGAAGATCGTCAACTCCAAGCCGGACGGAAGCCGCCGGGCGATCAGCCTCGACGAAGCGATCGCCATGGCCAAGGTGTTCGGGATTCCCCTGGAAGAGCTTCCGCTGCCCCCGGAGGGAGCCCAGGGGCGAGATCTGCACGAGCTGAGCCGGGCCGTCACCCAAGAAGGACGCGATGCCCGCGAGCAGTACGCGCGATTCGTCCTGGCCTGGGCCCGCCTGCGCCACCGCCTCAGCCGGCAGGACGACCAGACGGCCTACAGAGACTTCCTGAGGACGAGAAGAGTCGACGCTGACAGGACGAGCAAGGCGATCGAGACCTGGCTCGACGCGGACTCGTGGCGGGAGGCGACGGCCGCGTACGACGTGCTCGAACGAACCCTGCAGACGATGGGCACCGGCCGGGACCTGACTCCGCCCAGGCAGGAGCGCCGCTGGCGGCACAGCGTCGTCGCCGACCTCCTGCGCCTGCGTGACCTGTTCGGCAGGAGAATCCCCGGCAGCCAGGTGCGGGCGGTGCCGGCGCTGATCCAGGACGCCGCGGATGTCCTGATCCGCTCAGGAACGCTGGAGGCAGCCATCCCGGTCATCGACTCCTGCGAACAAGGCCAGGCGCACGCCACCGAAGACGTCGTGGCCGAGATCGACACGAGACTCCAGCAGGTCATCGACCGAGAGCCCCGGGACCGGCTGGACTACCTCGAAAGCCTGGCAGCACGCATCGGACTGCGCTGGAAAGGCAGCCAGACCAAGCCGGACCAGGAAGAGCTGGCCGCTCAGCTGGGAGCGAGCCCGGAGGACTACATGGACGCCAAGAAGATCGGCGGCATCTACCGCGGCATAGGAAGTGAGGTGAGCCGTAGATGACCGGTGTCACCTGTCGCGGGTCCTGGGGAGCGGCGGCACGAGCGTTTTTTACTTGTCGCGCTGTCGGCGCACCATCTCGGTGATCCAGATGGGCGCGAACGGAGACGTGCAGTTCGGCGGAGTCGGGTAGTCCTTGAGCACCTCCAGGCGCTCACCGATGTCGATGGCGCGGGCGCGGTGCTCGGCGTGCTCGATCCCGATCTGAGCCAGGCAGTTGTTCATCGCCCACTGCAGGCGAGCCGGGGCGTCTCTCATCTCCGCCTCGATGACGTCCAGCAGGCCCGCCAGGTCGAGGCCCTCGGGCCTCTTGGCCACGCGCTCGGCGGTCAGCGCCCAGCCGGCACTCGCGACCACCGGATCCGGATCGGCGGACCAGGCCAGGCGCAGCTCCTCGGCGTGCGGGCTCTTCTTCACCACGTAGTTCACGAGCCAGTCGTGCACCTTGGGGGTGCGCGCCTCGCGCACCATGACGTCCAACTCGTCACGCTCGAACGCCTTCGGGCGGCAGATCAGGATCGCCAGCAGTCTCGCCGCGGTGTCAGTCGTCTGCCAGAGCCGGCGCGCGAGTTCCTGCTGCGTCTTCAGCCGCTTCGCGAGCGCGCGCAGCCTGCCGAGGTTCACACCGTGATCGTCACCGTGTTTCTCGTTCACCTCGCGGGTCCTCGGGTCCTCGATCGCGGCCAGCTCGGCCATCACCTCGGCTACCGTCGTCTCAGTCACCTCAGCCTCTTACCCATCAGATGGATCACTGGCGCGGCGGGTGCCGGCCGGTGGGGCCGATGGTGCGCGGCGAGGAGCGACGCCCATGCCATCGCGAGGGCGATCGCGAGGGCGAAGGCGACGTTGGCGGGGCGGGATCCCTGCAGGGCGAAGATCAGGCTCCAGGTGACGAGGAAGGCCGCGCCGGTCACGCCGCTGAAGGCCGCCCAACCGGTACGGCCGGCCGCGACGAACCGCCGGGAGAGGACGAAGCACGCGGCGACGAGCGCGAGAAAGGCGATCGCGGAGACCAGCAAGTGCACCGCCGCGTGCCAGCTCATCATGGTCGGAAGGCCCCTCGGGGTGCCCGGCGGGAAGCCGTCGGCCGGGTCGGCGGAGAAAGCGGCCGCCGCCAGCATCCCGGCACCGAAGACACCGATCAACCGTGGTCCCCACGTGCCTCCCGGATCCGCCGCCGGGCCGAGGACCCGGTGCAGCCCGATCGCACCCGCCACGAACAGCAGACCGCTGACCACGAAGTTGGCGATCTGGATCCAGCCTTCGTCACCGTTGCTCAGCATGCTGGCCGGGTGCCGGCTGATGTCGAACCCGTCCCTGGTGAGCAGTTGCAGGACGACCACGACGATGTAGAGCGGTCCGGCGACAACGCCGCAGGTCAGCAGGGCTCTCGTCGATCCGGTGACCGCCACGGGCGCCCTGCCGCCGCTGGAGGTGACGTCGTGGGTCATCAACGGTCGCCGCTGGTCTCGGGGGCGAAGTGCCGCACCGCGAACGCGATGGCCGCGGAGATGTCGTCGTCACCGGTTCCCCAGGCAGCCTGGATCGGGGGTCCCCAGGCGTGGCAGCTGCGGACGGCGAATTCCTTGCCCTCGGGCGTGTCCTGCCAGGTGGCGGGGTCGAACGTCACGCCGTTCAGGAAGAGGTCGAGGCCGAGCAGCGCGAGGTCCCAGCCGCAGCCGATTCCGATCGTGCCACCGGGACCGTAGGTGCGCACGAGCTCGTCGACGATCTTGGCGGGTGAGGCGTGCTCCAGCTCGAAGATGGTGCGGCCGTCGTCGCCGGGCGCCAGGCGCACCTCGACCTCGGTCGGCATGCCCTCGCCGAAGACCCAGGTCACCTTGATCAGACGGGGCTTCTCGCAGCGCAGGATCTCGCCACCGGCGTTGTCCTTGAGCTGGAACGTGCCACCGACCCGCAGGTCGCCCTCGACCTGGCCCAGCCATCGGCCGAGCCGCTCCAGGTCGGTGCAGGCGCTCCAGACGTCTTCGATCGGGGCGTCGTAGACCCGGCGCAGCAGCACCGACCGCCCTTCACCGGTGGCGACCGCCTGATTGCCGATCTCCCGCTGAGTGGCGTTGATCTGGTTGATGACGTCGATCACGTGTCCTCCTCGCTGACAGACTCAGTCTCCTGATGACGATCCGGTGTCCCGGCTGCGTTTCCACCGTTGTCGCGCTGTTCGCGGCGTTCGCGTTTGCCGCGGACGAGTTCGGCGGCCAACGCGTCCATGCGCTGGCTCCAGAACTGCCGGAAGCGCTCCAGCCAGATGTCGACCTCCTGCAGAGGTGCTGCCTCCACCGCGTAGAGGCGCCGCGTACCGTCCGGACGGACGGTGACGAAACCCGACTCCCTCAGCACGCGCAGATGCTGCGACACCGCAGGTGGCGAGATACCGAACTCCGCCCGGACGACCTCACTGATGGCGCCGGCGGCCTGCTCTCCGTCGGCGAGCAGCTCCAGTATCCGGCGACGCACCGGGTCGCCGAGGACATCGAAAGCGTGCACCCAGGAACTATGTCAGCGAGAGCTTAATTAAGTCAAGTCTTAAGAAGGCGCGGGGCGCGGGCGGCGCCGGCCGGGCACTGCGCCGCTTCCCGCAGCATTACTCGCCATGCGCCTGGCGTGCGGCCTGCGCGGTGACGCGTTCGATGGCCTGGACGGCGACGCCGGGTTCGTCGACGTAGATGTAGTGCCCGCTGTTGGCGGCCGTGCTCAGCTTGGCGGCGCTGGACAGCCCGAGCCACTTGCGCTGGCCCACGGCCCACGCCTTCTCCAGGCGCGACCCGTACTCGGGGATGGCTTTGAGGTAAGGCTTGCCGTGCTTGATGACCTCGACCGGGATGTTCCCCGCGGAGCGGACCTCGCCGTCGGCGACGGCGAGCTTCTCCGGGTTCTGACCCTGGAAGACCGCGAGGTTCTGCGCGCGCAACTCGGCCGCCGGGCCCTTGGCCGACTCGGGGATCGACTTCTTGATGTCGTCCAGCATCGTGGGCGGAGTGGCGTCCAGCAGGACCAGCCCCTTGACCCGGTCCTTGTGGTCGGGGGCGTACCTGGCGGCGATCAGCCCGCCCAGCGAGTGGCCGGCCAGGACGACCGGGTTGTCACCGGCGACGCGGTCGAGCACCCCCGTCAGGATCTTGCCGGTGCTGGAGAAGCTCTGCGGGCCGTCCGGTTGGTCGCTCCCGCCCGAGCCGAGCCGGTCGTAGGAGCAGACCCGGTTCTGCTTGCTCAGCGTCTTCTGGACGGCGGCCAGCTTGTCCAGCCCGTCGCCTGCCCCGTGCATCAGGACGATGACCGGCCTGCCTTTCTCCGGGTCGCCCGAACAGGACACGTTCACCGACCGGCCCGCCACCTCGATCTTCTTGGTCCCCGAGATCGGGGCGGCCTGGGCCGTCCGCGTGGCCGGGGCCATGGGGTCCCAGTTCTCCATCGCGTCGCCGTCGCAGCCGGCGACCCCCGCGCCGAGCACGGTGCAGCACAGCGTGGTCACGGCGGCTGTCTTGATCTTGCGGAGCATAGGTCCTCCAGTGAGGGAGTGGATGCGGGGGTGAGGCGCACGGCTGCGCAGTGGAAAACGCGGGACGCCGTGGCCGCGTCGTAACGCTACGGATCGGGCGGTCCGAGATCGTCCCCGCACGGTGGACATTCACCGGTAGCTCGGGCGGGGGACAAAGCGGGTCCGCCGGTGAGGGCCGCGATCGCCCCGCTCTGCCGTGCGACGAATCGCATGTGCGCCTGTCCCCCGTGCGAGCTACCCGCGAGTGTCCACCGCGCGGGGACGATTCCAGGCCGCCCAATCCCTAGCGTTTCCGGCGTAGCGGCGGCATCCCGTCGCGGAATCCCCAGGGAGTAGTCATGCGGTTGTTCAAACAGCTCGTGCCCGTCGCGGTGGTCGCCTTCGTCGGCAGCGCGATCGTGGGCGCGGTCCAGGGGAGCCCGCTCCTCACTCTGCTCATCGGCGTCGCGACGGCCGTGCTCGCCGTGTTCGTGTACGCCCGCGTGGTGCGGTGGTCCGAGCGCCGCGCACCTGTGGAGGTGGCGGCGCGAGGCGCCGCCGGCGCCATCGCGCGAGGCACGCTGCTCGGGGTCGCGCTGTTCGCGGCCGTCATCGCGAACATCGCTCTCGTGGGCGGCTACCGCATCGACGGCCAGGGCTCGCCGGCGGGCGCGGCCGGGCTGTTCGGCTTCATGGCCGCCGCCGCGGTGACGGAGGAGCTGCTGTTTCGCGGCATCCTGTTCAGGATCGTCGAGGAACGCACGGGGACGTGGCCGGCGCTGGCGCTGACCGGCGTCCTGTTCGGCCTGTCGCACCTGTTCAACCCGCACGCCAACCTGTGGGGAGCGATCGCCATCGCGATCGAGGCGGGCGGCATGCTCGCCGCCGCCTACGCCGCCACCCGCACCCTGTGGGTGCCGATCGGCGTGCACTTCGGCTGGAACTTCGCGGCGGCCGGCATCTTCGGCACCGAGGTCTCGGGCAACGGCGCGACGCAGGGGCTGCTGCACGGCGTGACGTCGGGCCCGGCCCTGCTCACGGGCGGCGAGTTCGGGCCGGAGGCGAGCCTGTACGCGGTGGTGTCCGGCCTGCTGCTGATGGTCGTGTTCATGTGGCTGGCCCGCCGGCGCGGCAACGTGGTCCCGATGCGGCGCGGCGCGACCACTACGCTCGCCCAATGATCGATCTACGGCGGGTCACGGACCTGTGGCGGCGGTGCGACGTCGTGGCCCGGGATTTACCGTTCGGGCTGCTGCTGGCCGTCGCATCGCTCCTGCCGGCGCTCTACGGCAAGGGGACCCAGGTCGGCGACCTGCCGACCCGGCCCTTCGACGCACTGGCGTTCGTGGTGATCGCCCTGGAGACCCTTCCGCTCGCCGTGCGCCGGCGCTGGCCGGCCGTGTGCCTGGCTCTGGTCTCGCTCGGTTTCGCCCTCGACCAGTTGCACGCCTACCACGTGTTGGCGAGTAACGCGATGCCCATCGCGCTGATCAGCGCGGGCGCCCACCTGGAGCGCCACCGGCGCGTCACCGTGATCATCCTCTCCATGGCGTACGTGCCACTGGCGTTCGCGCTCGACCGGCTCGGCGCGACCGAGAAGGTGGAAGGGTACGTGGTGTTCTACCTGGCCCTGGCCCTCGCGTGGGGCATCGGGGCCTGGCTGCGCTCCACCCGCGCCGCCGAGACGGAACACCGCCGCCACGTCGCCGAGGCCACCCGTGCCGCCGAACGCACCCGGATCGCCCGCGAGCTCCACGACGTCGTGACGCACCACGTGAC
Source organism: Nonomuraea sp. 3-1Str (assembly GCF_031570565.1). Classification (NCBI taxonomy): domain Bacteria; kingdom Bacillati; phylum Actinomycetota; class Actinomycetes; order Streptosporangiales; family Streptosporangiaceae; genus Nonomuraea; species Nonomuraea sp. 3-1Str. The sequence goes on along the minus strand of NZ_JALHBK010000029.1, from coordinate 113,916 downwards.
GGCGATGGTCGTGCAGGCCGAGGCGGCCCGCTACCTGATGGCCGCGCCCGATCGCCTCGACGCGACGCTGAGCGCCGTCACCGACACCGGCCGGCGGGCCATCACCGATCTGCGGCACATGCTCGACCTGCTCAAAGCCGATCACGACACCGACGTCAGCGTGCCCTCCGCCGGCGAGCTGCACACACTCGTGGAGCAGACCCGCCAGGCCGGGCAGCCGGTGGAGTTCGCCGAGGAGGGCAGTCCGGCGGAATCGGCGGGCAGCGCCGAGTTCGTGACCTATAGGGTCGTCCAGGAGGCCCTGACGAACGCCCTCAAACACGCCCACGGCACCCGCACAGTGGTCCGGGTGCGTTACGGCGAGAAGGAGATCAGCGTGGAGGTCAGCACCGACGGCGCCGGCTCCCGGGCCGTCTCTCCCGGCGGGAGCGGGCGGGGGCTGGCCGGGCTCCGCGAGCGGGTGGACGCCCTGGGCGGCGAGTTCAGCGCCGGCCGGCAAGCGGGTGGCGGCTTCGTCGTACGGGCCCGCATCCCCGCGGAGAGCCCGTCGTGACGGCGCCGGTCCGGGTCCTGGTCTGCGATGACCAGGCGCTGATCCGCACCGGGTTCGCGACGATCATCGATGCGCAGCCGGACCTGGAGGTGGTGGGCGAGTGCGGCGACGGCCGTGCCGCGGTGGACCTGGCCCGCCGGCTGAGCCCCGACATCGTGGTGATGGACGTGCGGATGCCGGTGCTCGACGGCATCGACGCGACCCGCCTGCTGGCCGGCGCCGGGGTGGAGCATCCGGTCAAGGTGCTCGTGGTGACGACGTTCAACCTGGACGAGTACGTCTACGAGGCGCTGCGGGCCGGCGCGAGCGGGTTCCTGCTCAAGGACGCCCCACCGGCGCAGCTGCTGCACGGCATCCGCACCGTCGCGGCGGGCGCCGCGCTGCTGGCGCCCGAGGTGACGCGGCAGCTCGTCGGCAGGTACGCGTCCCGCATCCGCCCCTCCCGCGACAGGCCGGACGACACCGCGCTGACGCCGCGCGAGCTGGAGGTGCTGCGCCTGATCGCCGACGGCCTGTCCAACAGCGAGATCGCCGCCACTCTGGTGATCAGCCAGGAGACGGTCAAGACGTACGTGTCGCGCATCCTCACCAAGCTCGGCCTGCGTGACCGCGTGCAGGCGGTGGTCTACGCCTACCGCAGGGGCCTGGTGACCTGAGGCGCTCGGCCCGGCCACCTCGATGGGGCGAACGCCGCAGACATCAGGAACCGTACGTGGCCCTGTGCGACCATCAGCGCTCGGCCGTCGGCCCCTCCACGGCCTGTGCGGGCGACGAGCGGGCCGAGACGACGTCGAGCAGGCTGACGAGCCGATCGAGCTGTTCCGGATTCAGGCGGCCGGTCGCTGGCGTCAGGGCACGCCGGATGTCGTCCTCCACGCGTTCGGCGAGTTCGTGCCCGGCAGGGGTCATGTAGACCTCGACGACCCGGCCGTCATAGGGGTTCTTGCCGCGCGTCAGCAGCCCCCGGCGCTGGGCGCGGTCGATGAGGCCGGACATCGTGGACTTGTCCAGGCCGAGGTAGTCGGCCAGCTCGGTGATGCGGGCCCGGCGGTCGCGGAGGATGCCGAGCACCCGTAGCTGGGTGAGCGACAGATCATGCTCGCCGCCGATGCGGGTCAGCACGCCCGCCACCTCGAAGGTGGTCCGGACGAGGGCGTCCATGGCATCGTCGGCGGTCCTCATGCCGTCATGCTAGCCCGGCATGGTTGGCAATACCAACCATGCCGGGGCGAGGGCATCCTGGTCGTCGACCAGCGTGTTCCCGGCACGTTTTCCGCTCTCCCGCAGTAGCGGCCACTTCCTGACCCCTACCCCTGTGACTGTTGCCCCGTGCGAGGCGCTGCACAGCGTCCAGAACCGATAGGAGCGACATGTCCGTCCAGTCCGTCACTCATCTGAACTTCCGGGGCGACGCCCGCGCGGCGCTGGAGTTCTACCAGTCCGTCTTCGGCGGTCACCTGTCCGTCGTCACGTACAAGGACGCCGGGAACCCGCAGGACGCGGCCGAGGCTGACCAGGTGATGTGGGGCCAGGTGGTCTCGGACCGCGGCTTCCACGTGATGGCCTATGACGTGCCCTCGCGGCTGCCGTGGGACCGGGGTGAGAACTCGTTCTTCCTGTCCGTGCGCGGCGACGGCGCGGAGGAGATCACCGCCTACTGGGAGAAGCTCTCCGAGGGGGCGAGCATCGCGCAGCCGCTCGGACCCGCGCAGTGGGCTCCGCTCTACGGCATGCTGACCGACCGCTTCGGCGTCGTCTGGGTCGTGGACGTCGCGAGCGAGTACAACGGCTGAGCAGCGGCAGCGACCAGCCCTGCGGCGGACTGGGATCCAGGTCCGCCCATGCCGCCTGCCGCACGGGAGGCGACTCCGCAGGGGGCGTGATCGACGGATACGGCATCGAGCACGCCGCAGCGGTTGACAAGGTTTGTATTACCAACAATCATAGGAGTAGTTGGTAAAACAAACTTTCTGGAGATCACCATGCACGCTGCCGTCATCCAGGCCGCCGACGCCCTGCCGGTCTATCGCGACCACCCCGACCCCAGGCCACGCCACGGCGACGAGATGGTCGTCGAGGTCCTCGCGACCGGCCTGCACCATCTGACCAGGGCCAAGGCGAACGGCTCGCACTACTCCGCCGACGGCGTGTACCCGCTGGTCCCCGGCGTCGACGGCGTCGTACGGGACGAGGAGGGCAACATCCGCTACGTGGTCGTGGACGACACCCCGCTGGGGACGTTCGCCGATCGCACCCTCATCGACCCTCGCCGCAGCGTGGTCCTGCCCGGCGACATCGACCCCGTGCGGATCGCCGCCGCGATGAACCCGGCCATGTCGTCCTGGATCGCGCTGCGCCGGCGCGTCGACTTCCAGGCCGGCCGGCGCGTCCTCGTCCTGGGCGCCACCGGCAACGCCGGACGGATGGCGGTCCAGATCGCCAAGCTGTTCGGCGCCGCCCAGGTCATCGCCGCCGGCCGTGACACCACCCGCCTGAGCGCGCTGACCGCGCTCGGCGCCGACGAGACGATCACGTTCGACCAGATCGGCCGCGCGGCCGACGTCGATGTGGTCATCGACTACGTGTGGGGTGAGCGGGCCGCCGGCGCCATGATGACGATGCTCACCGCCCGCGCCGACCGCTCCGCCCCGCTGGCCTGGATCCAGATCGGATCCATCGCCGGCCAGAGCGCGCCGATCCCCTCCGTGGCGCTGCGCTCCGCCCGCCTGCAGATCGTCGGCAGCGGCATCGGCTCGGTCCCCGCCCGGGACATCCTCGCCGAACTGCCGGAACTGGCCTCAGCGGTCGCCGCGGGCGCGATCGACGTACAGGCCCGCGCCGTCCCCCTCGCCCAGGTCACGCAGGCGTGGACCGCCGAGACCGACGACCGCGTCGTCTTCGTCCCCTGAGGAGCGAGCCATGACCTCGTTGAGCAGCAGCAGGAAACGGGCCCTGGTCGTCGGCCTCGGCGTCAGCGGCATCGCCACGGCGATCGGCCTGCGGCGCATCGGCTGGGAGCCGGTGATCGTGGAGAGAGCGCCGGGCCGCCGATCGGGCGGCTACTTCGTCGGGTTGTTCGGCGCCGGCCAGGCCGCCGCGCGGCGACTCGGCATTCTCGACGCCCTCCCCGACCGATCGCCGCCCGGAGGCATCACCTACACGGTGGATCGCGCCGGCGTCCGCAGGCCCGGCGTGGGGTTCGGGGACCTGCCGGTCTCACCGCGCACGATGCTGCGCGGCGACGTGGAACGGGCCGCCTTCGCCGCGCTCCCGCACGACGTGGAGATCCGTTACGCGACGACCCCCACCCACATCGAGCAGGACGCCTCCGGCGCCGAGGTGACCCTCGAACACGACGGTGGATCCGTGACCGAGCGATACGACCTCGTCGTGGGCGCCGACGGGTTGCGGTCCACGGTCCGGCGTCTCGTCTTCGGCCCGCACGACAGATATCTGCACCGGCTGGGCTACATGATCGCGGCGACGATGCTGCCGGGTCCGGTCGGCGGGCTCTCCCCGCACGAGGGAGCGAGCCTCCTTGAGCCGGGCCGGGCCATGTGGGTCTTCCCGTTCGCCGATCACCCGCCCACCGTGCTCTTCTCCTACCGCACCGACGACGTCGACGCCGAGTTCACCGGCCGGCCCGCCGAACGGGTCCGCGCCGCGTACGGACCTCAGCCCACGGGCCGGCTGCTCGGCGAGGCGCTCGACACGCTGGACTCCGCCGACGAGTTCCTGTTCGACTCGGTGGAGCAATCCCGCATGGACGCCTGGTCGCACGGCCGGGTCGTGCTGGTCGGCGACTCCGCGTGGTGCCCCAGCCTCTACGCCGCCATGGGGATCTCCGCCGGGCTCGCCGGAGCCGACCTGCTCGCCGGCATGCTGCACCGCCACCCCGGCGACATCCGCGGCGCTCTGCGCGCCTGGGAGGCACAACTCCGCCCGCACATGACCTACTACCAGGCCGACGGCGTCGAACAGCGGTATTTCTTCACCCCGGACAACCAGCGGCAGGTCGCCCTCCGGCCCCTCATGGGGCACAGCCTCCGGCTTCCGGTGATCGGCAACGCCTTGCGCTCCCTGCGAAGCGGCAGCAAGTCCATCCGGGAACGGGAACGGGACATCGCCCACGCCGGCTGACAAGAGCCCGGTCCGCGGGCTCGCACTCGGACGATCAGGCCAGTCCGGCCCTCTGCGCGTCCGTACCACTGTTCGTGGCCACCAGTCGGCAACGAGCAGCCCGCGTCCCGGCGGCTTCCGCCTGCGCTCACCGGCGGATCTCCCGGGGCGCGATCACGGTGGCCAGGCCGTCCAGCAGGCGTTCGAGGCCGAAGGTGAACAGTGATTCCAGGTCGAGCTCCGCGCCCGGCTCCGCGACCTGGGCGATCAGCGGCCCGTCAACGGACAGCTTGGCCTTGCCCCACTGCCTGCTGGTCATCCCCGTGTCCAGCTCGGCGATGGCCTCGCTCTCGATGTTGATCGCCGTCCCCCGGACGTAGTTCACCATCGTGCCGTAGACGTGCACGCGGGTGATCGGGTCCAGGCCGAGGCCGTCGAGCGCGCGCAGGGCCCATACCCCGTACGCGAGCTGCCCGGGCAGCGTGGCCGGCCGGGTGATGGACACGAGCCGTGGCAGCCAGGGATGGCGCTGGTAGGCCGCCCACTGCAGCTGGGCGGCCACCCGCAGGTGGGTACGCCATCCCGGCGGCGGCTCCGGATATTCGATCTCGGCGAACGCGGCGTCGGCGATCAGCTGGGTGAGCTCGGCCTTGGCCTCGAGGTGCCGGTAGAGGGCCATGGTGGCGACGCCGAGCTTGGCCGCCACCGCCCGCATGGACAGTGCGGCCAGGCCGTCGGCGTCGGCGATCTCCATGGCCACGCGGACGACGCGGTCGCGTTCGAGACCCCCGGCCGAACGCGAGGGCAGTCTCCGGGGAGCGACCACGGCGCCGACCCGAGACACCGACTCGATGGCGCCTGCCTGCTTGAGCGCGGCCAGCGCCTTGGTGGCCGTCGCCATCGCGACGCCCCACTCGCGCATGATCGCCCTGGTCGTCGGAACGGGAGCGCCGGGCTGCAACTCCCCGTCGGCGATGCGCCGCTCGATGGCGGCGACGATCCGGAGGTACGGCGGTTGCGGATCGTTCACGACGGCCATGCTGCCACGTCTCAGCGGTCAGGCAGCCAGTTGCCGTGCAGACCGAGCGGCACTCTGACAGGGAGGTGGACGCGCGCGACGGGCTCACCGGTGAAGTCCTGGGCTGAGAGGATCACCAGGTCGCTGGCGCTTCGGCGAGGATTGTGCACGTATGTGAGCAGGTACCCCTCGTCCTCCCCTTGCCCCGCGGCGGCGAACACGGCCTCTCCGACCGCCTCGTCCCTGCCGAACCCGTGTACTTCTTTCGTCCCTCGTACCAGGTCGTGCTTGACCAGGGCGTTGGTGAAAGCGTCGTCCGGCGCGATGCCCTCGGGCGCGAACGGAATCCCGTACAGGGCTGTCGCGGCCGAGTAGCCGTATCGGTACGGGCGGGTGGTACGTGCCTCGTTCACACGCGGGAAATCCTGTGGCCGGTCGTCGATGCGCTGCTGGCGGATCTTGTCCGGTGTGATCGTCCAGCGGTCCAGCGTGGGCCGGATCGCTCCGGGGTCGGCGGGATCGAACGGCCCCTCGGCCGTGATCAGGTCGACCACGATCGCGTCGCCGTCGTCGTAGGCGTTGAGCGTGTGGCTGACATGGATCGGGTCGATGTCGAGCCAGCGCACCTCACCACCGGTCCGCGGCATGACCCCGACGCGCGTCGGGTGCCCCGGCAGCCACCGGCACTCGAACCCGTCGAAACCCAGCGGCGTGTCCCACAGCACCACGTGCTTCTCGGTGAGCGCGAAGTCGTGCATGAACGGCGTCCGCGCCATGGGGACGGTGGTGGTCTGGACGACGCTTCCTTCGGGGTCGGTCACGATGTACTGGACGTAGTCGCGGCCCGGCATGTACGACAGCGAATGCAACTCGCCGGTGAGCGGGTCGTGCTTGGAGTGCGCCCCCGCCGTGAACCCCTCCGCGGTCCCACCCAGCTCACACACGCCCACGGTGTTCAGCTCCTCGTCCAACTCGGCGGGCGGCAGGCCACCCTCCGCCAAGGCGAAGGTGCGCTGAGCGTGCTCGATCACGTGCACCATGGGCGCGAAGCCCGGTGTGCGCACGAAGCGGTTGCGGTACCACTCGGCCCGGCCGTCACGCAGCCGCACCCCGTGCACCATGCCCTGGCCCATGCCCCAGATGTGCACGACGGGGTCTTCCACGCCCAGCGGGTTGGGCCCGTTGCGCAGGTAGCGGCCGTTGAGCTCGGCCGGGATCCGCCCGGTGACAGGCAGGTCGTAGGCGGTGACTTCTTCAGTAAGGGGCGCAAAAGGCCCTTCCAGATACTTCATGTGGACACCGTACGCAGGAGAACGCCTGATCCCACGGCAGCAGCGGGAAATGCCCTACTGTGCACTAGTGCAACAGCACGAGCCCACCCGAAAGGAACCCTCGCAGCGTCGCGGTTCCGGGCACCGGATCGAGGGCACCACCCGCCAGGACAATCTCGCCATGCGGGCCGTCCTGCGCAAGAGCGGGTTCGTCAAGGAGGCCCATTACCGGGAGGCGTGGCCCGCCGGCGACGGAACGCGCCGCGCGCCGACCTCGGCAAGGTCGTCAAGGGGATCCAGGTCAAGTAGCCCTGCTGGCCTGGATCGACCGGGCCTGACCGAGGCTCAGCCCGGCGGCCGCCGCTGGTGTGACCTGCAACGTACCTCGGCCGGGGATCTGCACCATTATTTGGCCGGATGTCACTCGTAGTGACGGGCTCCCGAGCCAGATCACGTCAGGTGGAACGTGACCGCGGCGGCCGGCGTACGTATGGCGCCGCACCTTCTGCTGCGGCGCCATAGGCGCTCATGCGGGGGCGGTCAGCCTTGTGGGCATCCGGCCATCTTCTTCTTCACGTCCGCGATCAGCTCGGGAGTGAACTTCACTCGCTCCGGCTGCGCCCAGACGAGCACCTGCCCCGGGGCCGTCGGCACCGCGTCCTTGACGAACCAGTTCCCCGGCACCTGCTGAGCGCGGTCCGACCTCTTGCCGACTCTGAACTCCTCGATCGAGCCGTCCCGCTCGGCCAGCACGGCCCGTACCTCGTCCACGGTCATGCCGCGATACGGGACGCAGTGCAGCAGCTCACCGGTGGCATCGACGTCACCGGCCGATTCGTACCGCTCGCCGGGACGGGCCGGACGGGCGAACCAGATCGCCGCGCTGCCCTTGAAGTCCGCGGGAATGCGGAACGCGACCGCGCACCGGCCACCGGGGGACTCGCACTCCGCCGACTCCTCCTCGATCCGAGCTCCCTCCGAATTCTCCCCGCCCGTGACATGGCCGACCGCGCTCGGCGAGCCTGGGGCGATCGACAGCCGGATGTCGAGCCCGCGGGCCTTGAACTCGGACGCGAAGCGTTCAGGGTCGGCGTAGAGGTCCTTGACGGTGACGATCCAGTCGTCGCCCGAGCGCTGGAACGCCAGCGCGGCGGACGGCGCGATGCCACTCGGCGCGTCGGCGGGGAGGAAGGCCACGCCCAGGACGGCCGCCGCCGCCAGCACCGCGGCGACGGGGAACAGCACCGGCCAGCGCGCCCTGCGACGTGCCTTGATCGGCGTCTCGATGATCTCGTGGAGCAACTCCCGCGCGCCCTGCCCCTGTTCCGGCGCGTGGGGAGCGGGGTCGATGGCGGCCACCATCCGGCCGATCTTGATCACAGGGTCTCCCCTCTCAGTTCCGCGATCGCCTGGTCTTCTTCCGTGAGCCCCAGCGCCTTGGCCAGCCGCTTGCGTGCACGGTGCAGTCTGATCCGTGCCGCGGTCGCCGTACAGCCGAGCACTTTGCCGATCTCCGGGCCGGTCAGGTCTTCCCAGAAGGCCAGCGCGAGCACCTCGCGGTCACGGGCGGGCAGGTCATCGAATGCCTCCCGCACCCGGTCGGGCCCGGCCGGCTCGGACGGCCGAGTGGCCGACAACTCGTCCTTGAGCCGTTCAGCCAGCCCGGTCCTGCGGGACTGGCCGCGCCGGTGGTTGGCCAGGACACGACGGGCCACGCCGTACAGCCACAAGCGGGCGGCATCGCCGTCGGGGACGTCGGCAATGCGCCGCCACGCGGTGAGGAACGTCTCAGAAATCACGTCCGCCGTGTCGTCGGGCGAGTCCGTACGGCGGGCGGCGTACTGGTGGATGGCCGGGTAGTGCGCGTTGTAGATCGCTTCTAAGCGGTCTCGCGCTCCCGGGGAATGGCTCACGGATGGCTCTCCTCGTGCCAAGGTGTCGGACATCTCGTACATGTCCGGCACCTTTTCCGAGTGTTTCACCCTGTCGTCCTGGACCGCCGTTCGCAGGGGCCTCCCCGTTCGGTCGCACGTAGCGTGGCCCGTCGATGCCGACAAGCCCGATCCGAGGGATTCCGCAAGCCAGGTCACGACGTCTACTGGTGCCGGCTGACGCGACCTGGCTCAGCCCCCGCTCGTCCGAATCCATGCTTTCGAGGCGAGCCGCTGCTGGCATGGCCGGCCAGGCGCGCGCACGCGTGGGGTGCCCGGAAAGTCTGGAGACTCGCGGTGAGATCTCACGGTGAGATGGGGCTTTCGTCGCCCGCCGCGGTGCGCGCCGGCGCGCGACGAATCCCGGCGAGCCGGGCAGCACCGATGATGAGGTGTATGACTGCTGTCACACGTCTGGTGACGTTCGTCGATGTCGATGATCAGGCGGCTGACACCATCTCGGTGTCGGCGCGTCACGAAGCGGAGCTCGTCGACGGAACCCGCGTGCTGCTGCTGAATGACCGAGGTTGGGGCTCATCGCAAGGCTGGGCCGCGACATCGGCAGCAGAGATACAAGAGACGACACGGGCGGTGGTCGGGCCCGATGAGCCGTTCGATGGCCGTTCCCAGGAAGCCATGGAAGCAGACCATTGGGACGCGCTCCAGCAGATCGCCCAGCGGCACGGAGTCGTTGTCGACGCGGCCGCGCTCAGGCGGCTGCCGCACGACGTCGTGCTCAGCCAGCAGGTGCTCGCACGCATCGGCGGCAACCCGGACACCGGCGCCTCCGGCTGAGCCGGGCAGACCTGCTCACGCCATCGCCGGCCAGATGCGCGAGCACGACGACCGCGACCAGTTCGTCACCGGCATCGCCGCTCTCCAGCCACCCAGGTGCGGGCCGTCCTCAGGGATCGGTCCTGAGGACGGCCCGCACCTCGGCTTCAGCTGAACTGCCACCAGTCCACGTTGAACAGGTAACCGCTTCCGCCGGTGAACTTCAGGTACAGATCGCGGGTGCCGGTCGCGCCGGTGACCGAACAGGAGACGGTGGTCCAGGTCTGCCAGCCGCCTGTGCCCGGGACGGTGCACGTCCCGGCCGCCGCGCCGTTGACGCCGTCCAGGCGTAGTTCGAGCCTGCCGCCGCTGGACGCCGCAGCGACCCGCGCGGTGAAGGTCCTGGCGCCGGCCCCGAACGCGACGCCCTTGACCTTGACGTAGTCGCCGTTCTCGATCCAGCCGACGTTCATCCCGCCTTCGCTGGAGGTCTCGGTCTCGACTCCGGACGCCCAGGCGATCGTCTCGGCCTCCTGGCGGACGTACGGGTTGAGGGTGCCCACCTGCGGCGCCCCGGACGTGGTCATGTTGATCGTCGGGATCGTGCCGCCGGAGCCGTAGGTGAACTTCTCCACAGCCACCGAACGGGTGAAGCCGCCGCCACCCGTCAGTGCGCCGTTGTGGTAGAAGAAGTACGAGCCGCCCTGGTAGTCGACGATGCCCACGTGGTTGGTGAAGCTGCTGCCCTGCGTAGGCATGATCGTCCCTCGGTAGGTCCAGGGCCCGGTAGGACTGGTGGCCGTCGAGTAGGCGATGAACTCCGAGCAGCACTTGGCCGCGAATACGATGTAGTACAGGCCGTTCCGCTTGTAGACCCAGGGCCCCTCTTCGAACAGCGTCGGACGGTTGGCATCACCCGTCCGGGTGCCGAACCCCGCCGTGGTGAGCGGGATCTGCGTCGCGCTCCCCGAGTACGAGATCATGTCGGCGTTCAGCTTCACGTACCACAGATTCGGGTTGCCCCAGTACAGATAGGCCTGCCCGTCGTCGTCGATGAAGACCGTGGGGTCGATCTCGCCGTTCTCGACCAGTGGCCGTCCGAGCGCGTCCTTGAACGGCCCGGTCGGACTGTCGGAGACGGCCACCCCGATGGCCATCCGGCCGGTCGCCCGGTTGGTCGTGGGCACGTACCAGTAGAACTTGCCGTTCCGGCGGATGGCCTGCCCCGCCCAGGCGTCGGACTTCGCCCAGCTGAAGGTGGTCAGGCTCAGCGGGGAGCCGTGGTCGGTCCAGTTCACCATGTCGGTGGAGGACCAGACCCGCCACTCCTTCATGGTGAACCACGTCGAGCCGTCCTCGTCGTGGCCGGTGTAGAGGTACACCCGGCCGTTGTGCACCAGCGGAGCCGGGTCGGCGGTGTAGATGGTCTGGATGATCGGATTGTCGGCCCTGGCCGCGTGGGCGGGCAGGAACGCCACGAGGCCGAGCAGGACCAGCACCCCCGCGATTGCGCGTCCGGCTCTTGCGGTGGCCGGCAACCGTAATGCCACTCTCACGATCGCTCCCGAGGTGATGCGGCGGATGGGGTCAGGTACGGGTCCAGCGTTGGTTGGCGTCGCCGTTGCACGACCAGATGGTCAGCTTGGTGCCGTTGGCGGTGGCGTTGTTCGGCACGTCCAGGCACTTGTTCGCCCCGACGGCGGTGATGGTGCCGTCGGCGTTGAAGCGCCACTGCTGGTTGCTCTGGCCGTTGCAGTCCCAGATGATGACGTTGGTGCCGTCGGCGGTTCCCCGGTTGTACACGTCCAGGCACTTGCCGCCGTAGACCCGCAGCTCCCCGCTCGCGGAGGGCGTCCATTGCTGGTTGGGCTGGCCGTTGCAGTCCCAGATCTGCGCCTGGGTGCCGTTGGCCTGCGCGGCGCCGGTGACGTCGAGGCACCTGCCCGAGCCCACTCCCTTGATCGCGACCGTGGTGGGCTGGACGATGCCGCCTCCGGTCACGACGTACATGGCCGCCCCGTGCCCGGGGACCGACGCGCTGATCGTCCCGGAGGAGGACGACGTCGTGTGCGCCCACAGGTCACGTACCGAGTAGGAGGACGCCGAGCCCAGCCCCAGGGCCGCGGCGGTGGTGGAGACGGTCGAGGTCGAGGTGCCCCGGTTGAGCAGGACGACCGCGACCGAGCCGTTCTTCATCGGCTTGCGCCAGACCTCCAGGTTGCCGTTGTCGCTGATCTTGTGGCCCTGCCGGCCGCCCCAGTCCTGGTTGACCGCGATGACCTCGGTGTTGGTGAGGATGGTGCGCGTGTCGGCGCTCATCGTACGCAGGTCGTTGCCGGCGATGAGCGGAGCGTTCAGCAGCGACCACAGGCTGAAGTGCGCGCGGCCCTCGGTCCCCGTCACCCCGCCGACACCCACTTCCAGCATGTCGGGGTCGTTCCACCCGCCCGGGCCCGAGTACGACTCCAGCCCGACCTGCTGGTCCAGGATGCCCATGATGGAGCTCCAGTTGGCCGCGATGTCGCCGGTGTTGCGCCAGGAGTTGCCCACCGGCATCCCCCACGTCCACACGCTCTCCTGGCCCCAGTTGCACAGGCTGTACACGATCGGACGGCCGGTGGCGGCCAGCGCGTCCCGCATGGCCGTGTACCGCTGCTGTCCGTTCATGCCCAGGTGGTCGCCGCAGTTGTCGTACTTCAGGTAGTCGATCCCCCAGGACGCCCAGAGAGCCGCGTCCCGCCGCTCGTTGCCCAGGCTGGCCGGGTAGCCGGCGCACGTCGTGGTGCCGGCGGAGGAGTAGATGCCGAGCTTGAGCCCTTTGGAGTGGATGTAGTCGGCCAGGGCCTTGATGCCGTTGGGGAACTTCTGCGGGTCGGGCACCAGGTCGCCGTTGGCGTTGCGGCTCTTGGTGGACCAGCAGTCGTCGATGTTGACGTAGGTGTAGCCCGCCGCCGCCATGCCGCTGGAGACCATGGCGTCGGCCGTCTGACGGATCAGGCCGTCGTTGACGTTGCAGCCGAAGCTGTTCCAGTCGTTCCAGCCCATCTGGGGTGTGCGGGCCAGGCCGTTGTCCAGGGCGAGGGCCGGTGACGTGGCACCGCCGATCGCGACGAGGGAGCCGGCCGCAAGTAACGCGGCCATCGTCAGGCCAAGGATTCTGCGCATCTGATTCTCCACCTGCCGAAGTGATGTCATGAGCCGGTGCGGGTCCAGCGCTGGTTGGCGGCGCCGCTGCACGACCAGATCTGGAGCTTGACGCCGTTGGCCGTGGAGTGGTCGGGCACGTCCAGGCACTTGTTCGCGCCTACCGCGGTGATGGTGCCGTCGGCGTTGAAGCGCCACTGCTGGTTGGACTGGCCGTTGCAGTCCCAGATGACGACGCCGGCGCCGTCGGCGGTGCTCCGGTTGGACACGTCCAGGCACTTGCCGCCGTAGACCCGCAGCTCCCCGCTCGCGGAGGGCGTCCATTGCTGGTTGGACTGGCCGTTGCAGTCCCAGATCTGCGCCTGCGCACCGTTCGCCTGTGACGCGCCGGAGACGTCCAGGCACCGGCCCGAGCCCACGCCTCTGATCGCGATCCCGCTGGAGGTGCCGCCCCCCGGCTGGCCGATGCTGCCCGCGACCGACTGCAGCGCCGCGTACCAGGCGGCGGCCATCTTGTCGTAACCGCCGGCGGTCGGGTGGATGCCGTCGATCAGGTCGGAGGTGGTCAACCTGCTGTGCATGTCGACCAGGTGAACGTGCTTGCCGCTGTTCACCTTGCTCTGGACGATGCCGGGGATCGCCGCGTTGAAGGTGCGGGCGGCGGACTCCTGGCCGGAGTTGGACAGCGGGATGATGGTCGCGACGAAGACGTCCGCGTCGGGCACGGCCGTGGTGATGTGGTCGATCAGCGTGGACAGCCGTTGCGGGGCGCCGGCCACGTTGTAGTTCTGCAGGATGTCGTTGGTGCCCAAGTGGAGGAGCAGCGTGCGCGGTGTGTACGTACGCAGCCAGCCGGTGATGTTCGCGTCGATCTGGTCGATCCGCCAGCCCGGATGGCCCTCGTGGTCGTGATCGCCCAGGCTGCCGGGCCCGTTGAACTGCGAACCGACGAAGTCGGCTGTGTAGCGGCCGCCGATCAGGCGCTGCCACAAGCCGATCCGGTACCCGCCCGGCACCTGCGTGCCCTCGGTGATCGAGTCGCCGAGCGGCATGACCCGGACCCCGCCGTTCGACTCGGCCTCGGCGACCCCCGTCCCCATCGCCGTGCCGGCCGCCAGTAACGCCACCGCCGTGAGCACGGCGGCCCACCCTTGCCTCCAGGTACGCATGGTGGACACCAGGACCTCCCTGTGGTCATGTTCGGAAGCGACGCCACCGGCTCAGGAGCGGGTCCAGCGCTGGTTGGCGCCGCCGTGGCAGGAGTAGAGCTGGAGCCGGGTGCCGTTGGCGGTGCCCTGGCCCACGGCGTCCAGGCACAGCCCCGACTGCGCCCCGGTGATGCTGCCGTCGGCGTTCAGGCGCCATTTCTGGTTGGCGCCGCCATGGCAGGCGTAGATCTGGACGCCGGCGCCGTTGCCGGTGCCGGCCGCGTCGAGGCATTTGTTGCCGTAGACCCTGAGCTCATCGGCCGAGGTGGCGGCCCACTGCTGGTTGGCACGCCCGTTGCAGTCCCACAACTGCACCGCGGTGCCGTCGGCGGTGGCGGCGCCGGGCACGTCGAGGCAACGCCCCGAGCCGACTCCCTTGATCTGCCCGGCGGTCGGTGGGGTCGGTGTCGTGGTGGACGAGCCGCCGTCCAGGCCGAAGAAGCGGATGGCGTAGGCGGCCATCCCGGGGTGGGGCAGGTCGTGGCCGGCGCCGCTGATGGTGTACGCCTCGACCTGCCCGGACCCGAAGACCCGACGGGTCCAGCCGGATTGCGGGCTGTCGGTGGAGGCGGGGGTCTGGCTCAGTCCGTGCACGTTGGTCCACTGGTCGACCTCTTCCTGCAACATCGTGTACGGCAGGACGGAGTCGGCGGTGCCGTGCCAGGCCATGACGCGCGGCCGGGGTCCGGTGTAGCCGGGGTAGGCGTTCCTGGCCAGGTCACCCCACTGCTGCGGCGTCTTGTCGCCGCAGCCCGCGGGGCCCAGGCAACCGTAGGGAACCCCCGAGAACGGCGCGCCGGCCCGGAACACGTCCGGATACGTGGCGAGCAGGTTGAGGGTCTCCATCGCGCCGGAGGAGAACCCGGTGGCGAACACCCGTTGCGGGTCGCCGTCGTAGCGTTGCAACACGTAGTCGGTCATGGAGACGATCGACACCGGGTCGCTGCCGCCGCCGTGGCGCAGGGCCTCGTTCGACCAGACGTCGAAGCAGTTCGACATGCCGTTGGCGCTCTTGTTCGCCTGCGGATAGATGACGATGAAGCCGTACCGGTCGGCCAGCGAGGCGAACTCCGTGCCCTGGTGGAAGCCGGGAGCCCATCCGTTGCAGCCATGCATGGCCACGAGGACCCCGGGCCGGGGCGCCACCCTGTCGGGGACGTAGAGGTACATCCGCAGACCGCCGGGATTGGCGCCGAAGCTCGTCACTTCGGTCAGGACCGCCGCCGACGCTCCCGGCACAGCCGTGAGGAACACGGACAGAGCGGTGGCCACCGCCGTGATCACAGCCGCCAGGGCGGCTCCGATGCCCGCGTACCTTCTCGTACGCGGTTCGCCTCGCTTCATTGCTCCGCCTCTCCGCTGTTAGCGTTAACAATCCGCTGACCAGTCGAACTGCCTCGGGCCGGTGGAAGTGGTGGCAGGTCGGAGCAAATATGAGGCAGAAAGGTACTGTCAAGAGCGCCTTAGCTTGCTGCGGGCCGGAGGGGCGCCGACCGAACGCGTTCACCTCGGATTATTCGATCTGGACGCGACGACGCAGCGAGAGCGTCGCCATGAAACTTTCACATGGCCCCAGCTACCAGGCCCGATCGAAACATTTCAAGGCCACCGCCAGTACAGCAGACACAGGCGGGCCGGGCATCTCCGAAAGTTTTCATGGCATTCTTGACAACTTTCGGCGAGATTCACACACTGAGTGCCCGAAGGTGAGCTCCCCTGCCGGCTCCGGCGCCGGTGGAGCGCGCACCACCGGGGGTGTGCCCCGCACGATCCCTCCCCACGATTCGCCGATGGAGGCTCAAGCATGCGTGTCAACGCCATGTCCCCACCGACCACCAGGCGGCCGCTCGGCGCGCGCCGCCGGGCGCTGATCACCGGCGCGCTCGGCGCACTCGGCCTGATCACGGCACTGGCGACGGCGATTCCGGCCGATGCCGCGGCGAGCACGCTCGGCGCGGCCGCCGCGCAGAGCGGCCGCTACTTCGGCACCGCCATCGCCTCGGGCAAGCTCGGCGACTCCGCCTACACGACGATCGCCAATCGCGAGTTCAACATGGTGACGGCCGAGAACGAGATGAAGATCGACGCCACCGAGCCGAACCGGGGGCAGTTCAACTTCACCAGCGGGGACCGGGTCTACAACTGGGCCGTGCAGAACGGCAAGCGGGTGCGGGGGCACACCCTGGCCTGGCACTCCCAGCAGCCGGGCTGGATGCAGTCGCTGTCGGGCAGCTCGCTGCGCCAGGCGATGATCGACCACATCAACGGCGTCATGGGCCACTACAAGGGCAAGATCTACGCCTGGGACGTGGTGAACGAGGCCTACGCCGACAGCGGCGGCGGCCGCCGCGACTCCAACCTCCAGCGCACCGGCAACGACTGGATCGAGGTGGCGTTCCGCACCGCGCGCGCCGCCGACCCGGCCGCCAAGCTGTGCTACAACGACTACAACATCGACAACTGGACCTGGGCCAAGACGCAGGGCGTCTACAACATGGTCAGGGACTTCAAGTCCCGAGGCGTGCCGATCGACTGCGTCGGCCTGCAGTCGCACTTCAACGGCAACAGCCCCTACAACAGCAACTACCGCACGACCATCCAGAGCTTCGCCGCGCTGGGGGTCGACGTGCAGATCACCGAGCTGGACATCCAGGGCGGATCGGCCACCACGTACGCCAACGTCGTCAACGACTGCATGGCGGTGCCGCGTTGTGCCGGCATCACGACGTGGGGCGTCCGCGACAGCGACTCCTGGCTGGGCGCGAACGCCGCCCCGCTGCTCTTCGACGGCAACGGCAACAAGAAGGCCGCCTACACCGCGGTACTCAACGCGCTCAACGGCGGCAGCACGACGCCGCCGCCCGGCGGGGGCGATGCGGGGCAGATCAAGGGCGTGACCTCCGGCCGCTGCGTGGACGTGCCCAACGCCGGCACCACCGACGGCACCGCGGTGCAACTGTGGGACTGCAATGGTCAGAGCAACCAGCAGTGGACGCAGACCTCGGCAGGGGAGCTGAAGGTGTACGGCAACAAGTGCCTGGACGCCGGGGGCACGGGCAACGGCGCCCGGATCCAGATCTACTCCTGCTGGGGCGGCGACAACCAGAAATGGCGCGTCAACTCCGACGGCACGATCGTCGGTGTGCAGTCCGGGCTGTGCCTCGACGCCGTCGGCAGCGGCACCGGCAACGGCACGGGGCTGCAGCTGTACAGCTGCTGGGGCGGCAGCAACCAGAAGTGGACCTACAACGCGGGCACCGCGTGAGCTGCACCTGCTGATCCGGTGCGCCCTCCCCCAGCCTGGCGAAAAGGCCGGGGGAGGGCGAGCCGCGCCCGCCCGTGCGACAGCAACTTAACCAGCACTCTGTCGCAATTTACGGTCTTGCCAGTCGGTAACTTATGTGAAACTTTCACATGCACGAGCAGTGCGGCGCGATCTCCTAGGACAGAGAACTCCAGGAGGAATGGCGTTCCGATGGCGACACCCAGGCCGGCGCGGGGCCCCTTTCGTTGACGGCGAGCGGGCCGTCGGATGTACTCCGCGACAAGACGCTCCACGGAGGAGGCCAAGACAGCTCCACAGGATGTGATGTTAACGCTAACAATCGACCGGAGAGCGGCCTCTCCAAGGCCTGACCTGCTGAACACGTGACCGGCTGCGGCCGGTCACCGCCCCCCACCCCCAAGGAGCTCCGCATGTCCTTGAGCCGTCGTCAGCTCTTCCAAGCCACAGGCGCGACCGCCGCGCTCTCGGTCGTCGGCCGGACAGCCGGCGCATCCCCCGCTCCGGCCGCACTCCCCTGGGCCAGACCCGACATCGGCGTCTCGGCCTACGAGTTCGACCTCGGCCAGGTCCGGCTGACCTCCGGCCGCCTGCTGGACAACCAGAACCGCACCCTCACCTACCTGCGCTTCGTCGATGTCGACCGGTTGTTGTACGTCTTCCGGGCCAACCACCGGCTGTCCACCGAAGGCGCGGCCGCCGACGGCGGCTGGGACGCGCCCAGCTTCCCGTTCCGGTCGCACGCGCAGGGCCATTTCCTGACGGCGTGGGCGCAGGCCTACGCCGTGCTCGGCGACACCACCTGCCGGGAGAAGGCCGACCACATGGTCGCCGAGCTGGCCAGATGCCAGGCCAACAACGGCGCCGCCGGATTCACCACCGGCTACCTGTCCGGCTTCCCCGAGTCGGACATCACCGCCCTGGAGAACCGCACCCTGACCAACGGCAACGTGCCGTACTACTGCATCCACAAGACCCTGGCCGGACTGCTGGACGTCTGGCGGCTGATCGGCAACACCCAGGCCAGGACCGTGCTGCTGGCTCTGGCGGGGTGGGTGGACACCCGCACGTCGCGACTCGGCTCCAGCCAGATGCAGGCCATGCTCGGCACCGAGTTCGGCGGCATGAACGCCGTGCTGACGGACCTGTACCAGATGACCGGCGACTCCCGCTGGCTGACCACGGCCCAGCGGTTCGACCACGCGGCCGTGTTCAACCCGCTGGCCGCGAACCAGGACCAGCTCAACGGGTTGCACGCCAACACCCAGGTGCCCAAGTGGATCGGGGCGGCCCGCGAGTACAAGGCGACGGGCACCACCCGCTACCGCGACATCGCGGCCAACGCCTGGTCCATCACCGTCGGCGCGCACACGTACGCGAACGGCTCCAACAGTCAGGCCGAGCACTTCCGCGCCCCCGGCGCGATCGCCTCCTACCTGACCAGGGACACCGGCGAGGCGTGCAACACCTACAACATGCTCAAGCTGACCCGGGAACTGTGGACGCTGTCACCGACCCGGGCCGACTACTTCGACTACTACGAGAACGCCCTGCTCAACCATCTGCTCGGGCAGCAGCACCCCACCGACGCACATGGGCACGTCACCTACTTCACCCCGCTCAACCCCGGCGGACGCAGGGGCGTCGGCCCGGCCTGGGGCGGCGGCACCTGGAGCACGGACTACAACTCGTTCTGGTGCTGCCAGGGCACCGGGATCGAGACCAACACCAAGCTGATGGACTCCATCTACTTCCACAACGGCACGACCCTGTTCGTGAACCTGTTCGTGCCCTCCACGCTCGACTGGAGCCGGCGCGGCATCACGGTCACCCAGACGACCTCCTACCCCGTCGGCGACACCACCTCGCTGCGGGTCACCGGCAACGCGAGCGGATCGTGGACGATGCGCATCCGCATCCCCGCCTGGACCCAGGGCGCGACGATCAGCGTCAACGGGGTCGGGCAGGACATCGCCACCGCGCCGGGCTCCTACGCCGAGCTCACCAGGTCGTGGACCTCGGACGACACCGTGACCGTACGGCTGCCCATGCGGGTGGTCATGAAGGCCGCCAACGACAACCCCGACGTACAAGCCGTCACCTACGGCCCGGTCGTGTTGTCGGGCGACTACGGCGAGACCAGCCTGTCAACGGCCCCCGCCCTGACCCCGTCCTCGATCACCCGGACCAGCACCTCCTCCCTGGCCTTCACGGCCACGGCCAACGGAGCGTCGGTGCGGCTGGGGCCGTTCTACGACGCGCACGACCACAACTACGTCGTCTACTGGAACACCGGTGGCCAGAGCGGCGCAGGCCCGGCGAGCTTCCGGCTGGTCAACGCGGCCACCGGGCTGGTCCTCGGCATCCAGAACATGTCCACCGCCGACGGCGGCCTGGCCCTCCAGTGGACCGACAACGGCACCGACGACCACGACTGGGTCCCGGTGGTCGACGGCGGTGCCCTGCGGCTCCGCAACGTGCACAGCGGCAAGGTGCTCGGCGTCGAGAACATGTCGACCGCCGACAACGCCAGGGTGCTCCAGTGGGGCGACACCGGCACCGCCGACCACCGCTGGACGATCACCGACGCCGGCGACGGCTCCGTCAAGATCCGTAACGTCAACAGCTCCAAGCTGCTGGCCGTCCAGAACGGCTCGGCCGCCGAGGGCGCCCAGGTGGTCCAGGACTCCGACAACGGCAGCCCGGACAACCAGTGGCGGTTCGTGCCGAACGGCGCGCGGCGTATCCAGAACGTGGGCTCCGGCCTGGTGCTCGGCGTCACCGACATGTCGACGGCCGACGGCGCGCTCGTCGTGCAGTGGGGCGACACCGGCACCGCCGACCACCTGTGGACGGCGATCGCCGACACCGGCGGGTACCTGCGGCTGCGCAACGCCAACAGCCAGAAGGTGCTGGGCGTGACGAACATGGGCACCGCTGCCGGGTCGCGTGTCGTGCAGTGGGCCGACAACGGCACCGCCGACCATCGCTGGCGGCTGCGCTACGGGTCAGGCGCCGCCTTCCGCATCCAGTGCGCCAACGGCGGCCGGGTCCTCGGCCTCGCCGGCACGTCGCAGGGGGCTCAGGCCGTCCTCGCCGACGACAACGGCGCGAACGACAACCTCTGGAGGTTCCTGTGAGGCGCGTGCTCGCGGCTCTGTCGGCCCTGCTCCTGGTGGGCGTGTTACTCACGGCCCAGGAGGCGTCGGCCGCGACGGTCGACACCAACACGTGGTACGTGCTGGTCAACCGCAACAGCGGCAAGGCCCTGGACGTCTACAACCTGTCCACCGCCGACGGCGGCCGCATCACCCAATGGACCCGTAACGACGGCAACCAGCAGCAATGGCAGTTCGTCGACTCCGGCGGCGGCTACTACCGGCTCAAGTCCCGCCACTCCGGCAAGGTCCTGGACGTCTACAACTTCTCCACCGCCAACGGCGGCGCGATCGTGCAGTGGGCCGACGGCAACGGCACCAACCAGCAGTGGAAACTCTCCGACTCCGACGGCGGCTACATACGCCTGATCAACCGCAACAGCTCCAAAGCCCTCGAAGTACAGGGCGCCTCCACCGCCGACGGCGCCAACATCGTCCAGTACGACGACTGGGGCGGCACCAACCAGCAGTGGCAGCTCGTCCCCATCGGCGGCACCCCGAATCCGGGCGGCACCTACACCAACCCGGTCGTCTGGCAGGACTTCGCCGACGGCGACATCATCCGGGTCGGCGACGCCTACTACTACTCGGCCTCGACGATGCACTACTCGCCGGGCGCGCCGATCCTGCGCTCCTACAACCTGGTCGACTGGGAGTACGCCGGGCATTCGGTCCCGAGGCTCGACTTCAACTCCAGCGCCTACGACCTCAACGGCGGCCGGGCGTACGTGAAGGGCATCTGGGCCTCGGCCCTGAACTACCGGCCCAGCAACAGCACCTACTACTGGATCGGCTGCGTCGAGTTCAACCGGACCTACGTCTACACCGCCTCCGCCGTCGACGGCACGTGGACCAAACGCTCGCAGATCAACAACTGCTACTACGACGCTGGCCTGCTGGTCGACACCGACGACACCATGTACGTCGCCTACGGCAACAGCACCATCAGCGTCGCCCAGCTCTCGGCCGACGGGCTCAGCCAGGTGCGCGCCCAGCAGGTGTTCCAGACCCCGAGCAGCGTCGGCACCCTGGAGGGCTCCCGCTTCTACAAGCGCGGCGGCTACTACTACATCTGGCTGACCCGCCCCGCCAACGGCCAGTACGTGCTGCGCTCCACCTCGCCGTGGGGCCCGTACGAGATGCGCCAGGTCCTGCTCGACATGCCCGGCCCCGTCTCCGGCGGCGGGGTCCCGCACCAGGGCGGGCTCGTCCAGACCCAGAACGGCGACTGGTACTACATGTCGTTCGTCGACGCCTACCCCGGCGGCCGTGTCCCGGCGCTCGCGCCGATCACCTGGACCGGCGACTGGCCGACCGTGCAGACCGTCAACGGCGGCTGGGGCGTCAACTACCCGCGCCCGAACATCCAGACCAGCCGGACCGTCGCGTCCATGATCGGCCCGGACACCTTCACCTCGGGCACGCTGGGCCCCCGCTGGGAGTGGAACCACAACCCCGACACCAGCCGCTTCTCCACCGGCAACGGCCTGCGCCTGCAGACCGCGACCGTCACCGGCGACCTCTACAACGCCCGCAACACCCTGACCCACCGCATCCAGGGCCCGTCCTCGACGGCGACGATCGAGCTCGACTACTCGCAGATGGCCAACGGCGACCGCGCCGGGCTGGCGATGCTGCGCGACCAGTCGGCCTGGATCGGCGTCAAACGCGACAACGGCGTCAACCGGGTCGTGATGACCAACGGCCTGACCATGAACACCTCGTGGCAGACCACCGGCACCGGCACCGAGGCGGCGAGCGCGAACATCTCGGGCGGCCGGCTCTGGTTGCGGGTCAGCGCCGACATCCGGCCGGGTTCCGGCAGGCAGGCCCGCTTCTCCTACAGCACCGACGGCAGCACCTTCGTGAGCCTCGGCCCGGCCTTCACGTTGAACAACGCCTGGCAGTTCTTCATGGGCTACCGCTACGGGATCTTCAACTACGCCACCCAGTCCCTCGGCGGCGCGGTGACCGTCCGCCGCTTCGACCTCACGACCCCGTGACGACCCGACCCTACGAATCGGAGCACATCGTGAAACCCAGATTGCCGGCCGTCCTCGTGACGGTGGCCACCTTACTGGTGAGCCTGTTCGTCGCCGTCCAGTCCGCCCACGCGGCCACCATCGACACCAACGCCTGGTACGTGCTGGTCAACCGCAACAGCGGCAAGGCCCTGGACGTCTACAACCTGTCCACCGCCGACGGCGGCCGCATCACCCAGTGGACCCGTAACGACGGCAACCAGCAACAGTGGCAGTTCGTCGACTCCGGCGGCGGCTACTACCGGCTCAAGTCCCGCCACTCCGGCAAGGTGCTGGACGTCTACAACTTCTCCACCGCCAACGGCGGCGCGATCGTGCAGTGGGCCGACGGCAACGGCACCAACCAGCAGTGGAAACTCTCCGACTCCGACAGCGGCTACGTGAGATTCATCAACCGCAACAGCTCCAAAGCCCTCGAAGTACAGGGCGCCTCCACCGCCGACGGCGCCAACATCGTCCAGTACGACGACTGGGGCGGCGCCAACCAGCAATGGCAGCTCGTCCCCGTCGGCGGCGGCGGCAACCCCGGCACGTGCGCCCTTCCGTCGACGTACCGCTGGACCTCGACGGGCTCGCTGGCGAACCCGAAGTCGGGGTGGGTCTCGCTCAAGGACTTCACCGTCGCGCCCTACAACGGCCGGCATCTCGTCTACGCCACGACGCACGACACGGGGACGAAGTGGGGTTCGATGAGCTTCAGCCCCTTCACCAACTGGTCCGACATGGCCTCGGCCGGACAGAACACGATGTCGTCCGCCGCTGTCGCACCGACGCTCTTCTACTTCGCCCCGAAGAACGTCTGGGTGCTCGCCTACCAGTGGGGTGGGACCGCCTTCTCCTACCGCACCTCCAGCGACCCCACCAACCCCAACGGCTGGTCGGCGCAGCAGACGCTCTTCTCCGGCAGCATCTCCGGCTCCGGTACGGGCCCCATCGACCAGACGGTCATCGGTGACGGCACGAACATGTACCTGTTCTTCGCCGGCGACAACGGCAAGATCTACCGCGCCAGCATGCCCATCGGGAACTTCCCCGGCAGCTTCGGCACGACATCGACGGTGGTCATGAGCGACACGACGAACAACCTGTTCGAAGCCGTCCAGGTCTACAAGCTCCAGGGCCAGAACCAGTACCTCATGCTCGTCGAGGCGATCGGCTCGCAGGGCCGCTACTTCCGCTCGTTCACGGCCACCAGCCTGAACGGTTCGTGGACACCCCAGGCCGCCACCGAGGGCAACCCCTTCGCCGGCAAGGCCAACAGCGGCGCCACCTGGACCAACGACATCAGCCACGGCGAGCTGATCCGCACCAGCGCCGATCAGACCATGACCGTCGACCCCTGCAACCTGCAGTTGCTCTACCAGGGCCGCAGCCCCAGCTCCGGCGGCGACTACGGCCTCCTGCCCTACCGGCCGGGCCTGCTGACGCTGCAGCACTGAGGGCGTTGACAGGCGGCCCGGCGGGCCCGGGCCGCCTGTCGAACGGCGCTCGATCCCGGCAGGACGGGACCGCCCGTCTTCCCGCGCCCCGTGGCTAGACTGCCGCCATGACCACGGAGTCGTCCGCTCTCACCATCGCCCAGCTCGCCGAGCTGGCCGGTGTCTCCACCGCGACGGTCTCCAAGGTCGTGAACGGCCGTTCCGAAGTGTCGTCCGAAACCCGCGCCGCCATCGAAGAGCTCATCCGCCGGCACGGCTACCGGCGCCAACGCCGCCGCTCCACGCCGACGGCCCTGGTGGAGCTGGTCTTCCACGCGCTGGAGGGCGACTATCCCGTCGAGATCACCAAAGGAGTGGCGGAGGTCGCGCGCGAGCACGGCCTCATGGTCGGGATATCGGACCTGGGCCATGACCGCACCGCCGGGGACGCCTGGCTTGAGGACGTGCTGCGGCGCCGCCCGAGCGGCGTGATCGCGGTGTTCTCGGGCCTGACCGAGGCCCAGCACGAACAGCTCGCCTGCCGCGAGATCCCGCTGGTTCTGCTGGATCCGGCCGACGCTCCCGCGAGGAACATCCCGTCGGTCGGCGCCGGCAACTGGAACGGCGGGCTCACGGCCACCCGCCACCTCCTGGAGCTCGGGCACCGCCGCATCGCCATCATCACCGGGCCCGACTCCGCGCTGTCCAGCCGGGCCCGCCTCGACGGCTACCGCACCGCTCTCGACATGGCCGGGGTGCCCGTCGACCCGGAGCTGATCGGCCGGGGAGACTTCTACATCGAGGGCGGTCTGGCCGAGGCACACCGCCTGCTGCGCCTGCCCCACCGGCCAACCGCGATCTTCGCCACGAACGACGGCCAGGCCATCGGCGTCTACCACGCGGCCCACCAGCTCGGCCTGCGCATTCCGGACGATCTCAGTGTGATCGGCTTCGACGACATGCCGTCGGTGAGATGGGCCATCCCACCGCTGACCACCATCCGCCAGCCCTTCACCGAGATGGCCGCCGCGGCCACCTCGATGCTGCTGAGACTGGCCCATGGCGAGCCACCGCCACAGAGCCGCGTCGAGCTGGCCACCGAACTCGTCGTACGCGAAAGCACCGCGCCTCCCCCACCTCCGGCCGCCTGAGCCGAAACAGCGAGAAGAGACGTCGCGGTGACGCGTTATGGAAAGATCACCAATCACAGCGGCGTGCCAGGCCGCGCCTGAGAACGACGCAGAACGTCTTTCCCCGTCCTGGGTCGCACCCACGCGCCAGGAGCATGGCCATACCCGAAGACAGAGGAGTCTCTTTGTTCCACCGATATCGGTCCTTATTCGTGGCGGTGGTGGCCCTCACCACGTTGGGGTCCGTCACCGTCACCGCCTCCCAGGCGTCGGCCGCAACGCCGGTCAGCGTGACCTTCGCCGCCGCGGAGGACGTGTTCGTCAGCCAGGCCGAGCCGGCCAAGAGCTTCGCCACCGCGACGTGGCTGAGCGTCTGCGGCTCCGGCTGCGGCGGCGCCGGCGCGGGACAGCGCCTGGCCCTGACCCGCTTCAAGGTCACCGGGATCCCGGAGGACGCCGAGGACCTCAAGGTCACCCTGGACGTCGTCTCGGCCCGGACGACCGACACCACCATCTCCGCCCATCAGGTGACCGGTACGTGGTCGGAGGCGGCGACCACCTGGAGCAACCGGCCGGCGGTCGACGGGACGGCGATCGGCTCGAAGACCGGCTTCACGACCGGTTCGACGACCCGGCTGGACGTCTCCTCCGCCGTCAAGGGCGACGGCACCTACGCGTTCGCCCTCACCGGAACGTCCGACACGACCACGGTGCTGATGTCCTCACGCGAAAGCGGGAACCGCGGCCCGAAGCTGACCGTCACCTACACCGAGGGAGCCGGCGGGCAGGAGCAGACCGACGGGCCCCTGCCCTTCACCCTGGCCGGCACGGCGGCGCTGCGGGCGTCGGGCAAGAAGGTGTTCGCGCACTACTTCACCCCGTACCCGGTCTCGCTGGACAACCAGGCGCCCGCCGGCGACTACTACGCCAGGAACTACCTGAAGCCGGAGGGCGAGAGCGGCAAGCATGCCGCCTACGGCGGGCTGCTGCGCGACCGGCCGATCGGCCGCGCGCCGCTCAGCGGCGACTACGCGCTGGCCGACTTCAAGACCGAGGTCAAGCAGGCCATCGCCGCCGGGCTGGACGGCTTCACCGTCGACATCCTGTCGGTGACCAGCGCGCACTGGACGCGGGTGCAGAACCTCATCAAGGCCGCCGAAGCGGTCGACCCCGGCTTCAAGATCGTGCTCATGCCGGACACCAACGGGCTGGCCTCGGTCGACAGCGCCACCTTTGCCTCCTCGATCGCCAAGCTGGCCGCCTCGAAGTCGGTCTACCGGCTGGCCGACAACCGCCTGGTCGTGGCGCCGTTCAAGGCCGAAGGCCGCACCGCGGCCTGGTGGGCCGACTGGATGAAGACCATGGAGACGAAGCACGGCATCAAGGTCGCCCTGGTGCCGACGTTCCTGGACTTCAACAAGAACCGCGCGGCCTTCGCCTCCATCAGCTACGGCTTCTCCAACTGGGGCAACCGCAACCCGGCGGGCAACGCTTCGCTGACCGCCAACATCACCACCGCGCACGACATGGACAAGATCTGGATGCAGCCGGTGTCGGTCCAGGACGAGCGGCCCAACCAGGGCATCTTCGACGAGGCCGGCAACACCGAGAACCTGCGCGCCTCCTGGAAGGGCGCGATCGACGGCAAGGCGGACTGGGTCCAGCTCACCACCTGGAACGACTACTCCGAGAACACCCAGTTCGCCCCCTCCGCCAATGCCGGGTGGACCTATCTGGACATCAACGCCTACTACCTGACCTGCTACAAGCTCGGCTGCCCGAAGATCACCAACGATGTGGCCTACCTCACCCACCGGATCCAGCCGGTCGCGGCCACGCCGACGTACGCGCAGACCAAGCTGATGAAGCTGCGCGGCGGCAGCACGGCGGCCCGTGACACGGTCGAGGTGCTCAGCATGCTCACCGCGGCCGGCAAGGTGTCGGTCACGATCGGCGGCACGACGCAGACCTACGACGCCCCCGCCGGAGTGTCGGCCAAGACGTTCCCGCTCAAGGCGGGCACCGCCTCGGCCACCGTGACCAGGAACGCCGCCACGACGGCGAAGGTCGTCTCGCCCTACCCGATCACCACCACACCGCACGTGCAGGACCTGCACTACCGCGCGGCCTCCAGCGACCGCTGATCAGAACGCCGGGTCCCTGAGCCCCAGGGACCCGGCTTCGCCCGGAGCCTGCATCGAAGTCCGCCGTGGGGTGACTCCATCCCCTGCGAGGCGAAGAGCATGGTGCAAGAACGTCCAATATTCACTCGGCGCGGCTTTCCTACCGTGGTGGCATGACCTCCCGGAATGAACGCCTGCCTTTGGACCTTCCGCCCGGCACATCCGAAGCTCTCGGCAGGCAGGCCCTCGATTTCGTCGTCCGGCAGCTCGGCGAGCTGCCGGACGCGCCGGCCAGCGACTACCGGGCCCCCGCCCGTCTGTCGGCGCGGCTACGCCGCCCGCCCGCCGACGACCCCGGCGACTTCGCCGCGTTGCTGGAGGTCTTCCGCCAGGCCGCCGCACAGGGCGTGAACACCGCAGGCGCGGGCTACCTCGCCTACTTCCCCGCTGGAGGTCTCGTCTCCTCCGCCCTGGCCGAGCTGCTGGCTCAGGTCGCCAACCGCTACACCGGCGTGGCGCAGACCGCCCCCGCGCTGGTGGAGATGGAGGAGGGCGTTCTCGCCTGGCTGGCCGGCCGGTTCGGCGCTGCACATCATGCGATCCGCCTGCTGAGCGGTGGCGCGATGCGGGGTTTGCCGGCCGGTCATGCTCCGGGTTCGCCGAGCCTCTGGGCGCCGGCCTCGGAGTGGCCCGCCTCCACCAGACGCCGACTGGCCCGTTGCCACGTCAGAGTGTCCTCCAGGATCAGGTCCTCCACCACCTTGCCCCACCGCATGGTGAGGAACTGGGCGAACTGGTTCTGGTAGGGCTCGCCGAGGACGGTACTGCGAATGATCACGTGTGCGGCCAAGCGCTGGTTCCACAGGGGGCCACCGACGACGAGGCGTCGGATCTCGAAGCGTGGATTCGGAAGCAGTCGTCCGAACCGCTCGAACCAGCGTCGCAGGTCGGCGCGAGTGGAGAGACGGGCACCGAGCGCCGTGTCACTGATGAAGATCAGCTCACAGTCGGCCCGGAAATTCGCGAGAAGGGTGTCGATGTCGCCTTTCTCGACCGCGGCCAGCCCGCGCCGGTAGACCGCCGCCGCGATGCGGCCGATCATCTGACGTTCCGCTGCCGTGCTGCGAAGGTGCTCATCATCGGGGTCCTCCGTTAGATTGACAGTGTCAATCTAACGGAGTTGGACAGTGTCAATCAAGCATGATTCGCAAGCTGATAATCGTCCGGCGCGCGCTCGCAACGTCGGCGTGCACTTCGACGGAGACCTCCGCCACGCCTTGATCCAGGCCGCCGTGACCGCTCTGGACGAGGTCGGCGCCGACCACCTCAGCCTTCGCGACGTCGCACGACGCATCGGGGTGTCGCACACCGCACCGGCCCACCATTTCACCGACAAGGCCGGGCTGCTGACCGCCGTCGCCGTCGAGGGGTTCCATCTGTTCGCCGAGCATCTGGGCGAGGCGCTCGCGGCCACGCGCGACGGGCAGCCGCTCGACCAGCTTCCCGCCCTCGCCCGCGCCTATGCCGAGTTCGCCGAGCGGCATCCCGGCCGGTTCGAGGTGATGTTCCGCCCTGCGCTCATCCGTCCCGATGACCCTGACTATCAGCGCGCCGGCGATGCGGCCTTCGCGGCCCTGCGCGAGCACATCGGCCTGTGTCAGCGCCAGGGGTGGCGGCCTGACGTCCCCACCGCGACCCTGGCCGCCGCCACCTGGGCGTTCAGCCACGGCATCGCCACCTTGCGCATGCACGGCGCTCTGGCCCGGCACCATCTCGACTCATCCCTCGACGGCGTGGAACTCCTGGTCACCACCATGCTGGGGCGATCAGGGCAGGGTCCTGCGTGATCCTTCGACGTCTTCGCCATGCTGAGCCGTAGGCCGCGGCGGGCCTGATCGCGGCCGGGATCGCTCCCACTGGACGACGTAGGCGTGCGGCGGCAGCCCGTAGGCGCGACGGAACGAGCGGAGCAGCGCGAACGGCGTGATGCCCGCTGCCGCGGCCGGCTCCTGCAGATCCGGCGGGTCGGTCCAGGACGCGTGCAGCAGCTCGCACGCCCTGGCGGCGGCGCCGGAGCCGGCCTCTGCTGCACGGGCCGGAGACCGGCGGTTGCCGTAAGCGCCGATCAGCCGGGCCAGCAGCACGCGCAGCAGGGAATCCGCCGCCAGTCGCTGCCCCCGCTCCGCCGCGCGGTGGGCGGACAGCAGGAGCCGGGCGGCGTGCTCGTCGGGTGCGGACCTGCGGCGGAAGGATGGCGGTCCACCGTTGGTGCCGGCGTCGCCGGCGATGGCTTGGAGCTGTTCGGGAGCGGCCAGAGGCCCGGCGACGCACTACGCCGGATCGCCTACACATTTGTGTAGTACCTTGGCCATATGAATAGTCAAATACATGATCGTGTAGGGAGCCGGGAGTCGTGACGACGCCTCTTCCCGACCCGGAAGACCTCACCGCGCGGGCCCGCATCCGTGACGCGGCTGCCTGGCATTTCGGTGAGTCCGGGTTCGAAGGCGCCACCATCAGGGGCATCGCCGAGACCGCCGGCGTCTCCTCGGGTCTGCTACGCCACCACTTCGGCTCGAAGCAAGCCCTGCGGGAAGCGTGCGACGAGCACCTGGTCAAGCTCATCCGCAGGCTCGACGACAGCGCCCGGGCCGACCCGGTGCCCGGCATGAACCCGCTGGCCGCCGTCCGCCTCGCGATGGGCCCGTACCAGCGCTACCTCACCCGGGCGCTGACCGAGGGGTGGGCGGCGCCGGTGTTCGACCAGATGGTCGAGGTGGGCGAGACATGGCTCACCGAAGCCGACAGCAAGCGCCCCGACCAGCCCTACGCCGACCGGCGGGTGCGGGCGGCACTGATCGTCGCCATGGCACTCGCGGTACCGGTCCTGCACCAGCACCTGTCACGCGTCCTGGGCATCGACGCGCTCGGCGCCGAAGGCGACGCGACACTCGCCAGAGCCCTGCTCGACATCTACTCCCACCCCATGCTCAGCCCGGACGAGGCCGCCACCCACCTCGACCTCCTGAACGCGACCGTCAAGGAGTACGACCATGACTGACGCCATCGCCGTGGCCGACCTGGTCAAGAACTTCGGGTCCACCCGGGCCCTGGACGGGCTCGACCTGACCGTGCGCACGGGCGAGGTGCACGGCTTCCTCGGCCCCAACGGCGCGGGCAAGAGCACCACCATCCGCATCCTGCTGGGACTCATGCGGGCCGATGCCGGCACAGTCCGACTGCTCGGCGGCGATCCGTGGGCCGAGGCGACCACGCTGCACCGCAGGCTCGCCTACGTCCCCGGCGACGTGACGTTGTGGCCCAACCTGTCCGGCGGCGAGGTGATCGACCTGCTGGGCCGGTTACGCGGCGGCTTCGACCGGGCCCGCGCCGATGAGCTGCTGGAGCGCTTCGACCTCGATCCCCGCAAGAAGGGCCGCGCCTACTCCAAGGGCAACCGGCAGAAGGTCGCCCTGGTCGCCGCGCTGGCCTCCGACGCGGAGCTGCTCGTCCTCGACGAGCCCACCTCCGGCCTGGACCCGCTCATGGAGGAGGTGTTCCGGCAGGCGGTGGGCGAGGAGAAGCAGCGCGGGCGGACGGTGCTGCTGTCCAGCCACATCCTGTCGGAGGTGGAAGCCCTGTGCGACCGGGTCACCATCGTCAGGGACGGCCGTGCGGTGGAGACCGGCACCCTGGCCGGACTACGTCACCTGACCCGCACCGTCATCACCGCCGAGCTGGCCGGCCCCGCCGACGAGCTGGCCGGACTGCCCGGAGTGCACGATCTGCGCGTCGAAGGCGAGCAGGTGCGCTTCGCCGTCGACACTGCCGCCCTGAACTCCGCTCTGAGCCGGCTCACCGCGATCGGCGTGCGCGGTCTCACCAGCCGGCCCCCCACGCTGGAGGAGCTGTTCCTGCGGCACTACGAACGCACCGGCGCGGGGCAGGGACGGCACGCGGAGGCGGCGAGATGAGCGCCCTGACCGGCATGGGAATGATGATCCGCCTCGCCTTGCGGCGCGACCGCGTCGTGCTGCCGCTGTGGACCCTCCTGCCCGCCCTGTTCCCGGTCGCGTTCGTCACCGCGTTCACCACCGGCTACCCCACGGCGCAGGCCCGGCAGGAGTACGCCGAGACGAGCGTCCACAACGTCGCCTTCACCGTCGTCTACGGCGCCCTGCACGGCTCCAGCCTCGGCGAGCTGGTCACCTGGCGCGCCGGCTTCATCCCCGTCGTGGTGGGACTGTCCGCCCTGCTGACCGTCATCCGGCACACCCGCACCGAGGAGGAGCAGGGCCGGCGCGAGCTGCTCGGCGCGACCGCGCTGGCGCGCCACGCCGGCCTGGCCGCCGCGCTGATCATCGCCGCGTGCGGCAGCGCGGTGCTCGGCCTGCTGTCCGCGCTGCTGCTGATCGGCCAGGGCCTGCCCGCCGCCGGCGCCCTGGCCTACGGCTGCCGGCTGTTGATCGCCGGATGCGTCTTCGCCGCGGTGGGAGCGGTCGCCGCCCAGCTGACCACCAGCGCGGCCGCCGCCCGCGCTCTGGGCATCGTCGCCCTGGCCGGCGCGTTCCTGCTGCGCGGCATCGGTGACGGCGGCGGTTCCGAGTGGCCGGCCTGGCTGTCGCCGTTCGGCTGGGCCGGTCGGCTCCAGCCGTTCGGCGGTGAACGCTGGTGGGTGCTGGCCCTGCCCGCCGTCGCGTCCGCCGCGCTCGTCGTCCTGGCCGTGGTCCTGTCGCAACGGCGCGACCTCGGCGGCGGTCTCCTGCCCGAGCGGCGAGGTCCCGCCGGTGCGGCGTCCGGACTCCGCAGCCCTCTGGCTCTGGCCTGGCGGTTGCACCGCGGCTCGCTGGCCGGACGGACCGGCGGCCTGGCGCTGGTCGGGCTGGCGCTGGGCGGCATCACCGAGAGCCTGGGCGAGCTGATGAACAACAGCACCCCGGCCGCCCGCGAGGCGCTGGCCCGGCTGGGCGGTCCCGGCACCGTCGTCGACCAGTTCCTGGTGGGCATGATGACGCTGCTCGGCGTGGTCTGCGCCGGCTTCGCCATCCAGACCGTGCTGCGGCTGCGCGCCGAGGAGAGCGGCGGACGGGCCGAACCGGTGCTGGCCACCCCCGTCGACCGGTCGCGCTGGGCGGGCAGCCATCTGGTCCTGGCACTGGCCGGCCCGGCCGCCGGGCTGGTCGTCTTCGGAGCTGCCCTCGGTCTCGCCCATGGTCTCGGCACCGGCGACCTGTCCGGTCAGCTGCCCCGGGTACTGGGCGCCGCCCTCATCCAGCTGCCCGCGGTATGGGTGTTCACCGGTCTGGCCTTCGCCCTGTTCGGGCTGCTGCCCCGCTGGGCGGCCACCGCCCTCGCCATCCTCGTGGCCAGCCTGCTGTGCGGCTGGGCCGCCGAAGAACTGCGGCTCAGCCCCTGGGTGACCGACCTGTCGGTGTTCGCCCACCTGCCGCGCCTGCCCGGCGCCGACGTCACGCCGCTGCCGCTGATCGTGCTGACAGCGCTGGCGCTGGCCCTCGCCGCCGCGGGCTGGGCGGGCCTGCGGCGGCGCGACATACCGATCAGCTGATCCCCATGATGGAGGAGACCCACCCATGGACAAGATCCCGGCTCATCTCACCGGCGTGCCCGCCACCGCGCTGCTGGAGCAGTACCTGCGCGCCCTCGACAGCGACGCCCGGCACCCCATCCTCGCCGACCCGTGGGCGCCCAAGGCCGTACGGCGGTTGGACTACGACTTCGCCTCGTTCCGATCGGCCGCCATGGGACGGTTCGCGGTCGCCCTGCGCAGCCGGGTCATGGATCTCTGGATCACCAGATACCTGGCGCGCCATCCGGACGCCACCGTCGTGGACCTCGGGAGCGGTCTGGACAACCGGTCCTTCCGCGTCGACCCGCCGCCCGGCCACCTCTGGTTCGACCTGGACTTCCCGGACGTCATCGACCTCGCCCGCCGGCTCTACCCCGAACGCCCCGGCCGTACCGGCATCGGCGCCTCCGTCCTCGACCCGGACTGGCTGAAGCAGATCCCCGGCGACAGGCCCGTGGTGGTCGTCGCCGACGGCCTGTTCGGCTTCCTCGCCGAAGAGGAGGTCCGGGAGGTATTCCGGCGGATCGTGGACCACTTCCCCACCGGCGAGATCGTCTTCAACGACATCTCCACCAGAGCCCGGGACCGGCACGCGAAGCAGCCGCCCGCGCTCTTCGAGAGGCTCGGCATCGAGGAGAAATGGGCGCTGCAGGACGCGCGGGCGGCCGAGAGGCTGGACGAGCGGCTGCTCCTCGTGGAGAAGCTGGACCAGACCGACATGCCGCTGCTCGCGCTGAGCCCGCCGCACTACCGGCTGCTGTGCTCGTTGATCACCATGGTGCCGGCCTGGAGGGAGAGCGGCTGGATCCTGCGCCATCGCTTCTGACGCGCACCGCGCGCGGAGCCGCCGATGCGCCCGGCAAGCGGTGGCACGGCGAGGGCGCCTTGAGACGCGGAGATGTCGGGAGCGCGATACGCTCCCGACACCTCCGTGGCGGGACTAGCTCAGCGTGAACGCCCGGGCCGTGGTCTGCTCGACCTTGTTGCCGTCGGCGTCCCACGCCTCGGCCCTGAGGCTGACGGCCCCCTTGGTACGGGCGAGCGCGGGGTAGGTGAGCGTGGTGGTGTACGCCCCGTCCCGGCCCTTCCTGACCGTGGCGTTCTGCCAGGTCCGGCCGTCATCGGTGCTGTAGGAGAGCTTCAGCCCGGCGATGGCCGGCAGCCTCTCGGTGGAGGGCGCGTGGCTCACGTCGATCTCGAACGTGTGCCGGCGCCCGGCCGGGACGCTGTTGTCCAGCGCCTGCGTGTCCCCCAGGTCGTAGCCGACGAACACCAGCGGCTGGGGCCCGCACGCGCCGGTCAGCTGCGGCAGGGACAGGCAGATGTGGGTGCCGGTGACGGTGTCCGTCGGACGGCCCTTGGACCGGAACGTCCAGACGTTGGTGTTGCCGCGAGCAGTCTGTTCGAGCCGGTAGACGCCTTCCTCCTTCGGCAGGCTGTACATCGGGTACGGGCTGCCCTGGTGGCGCGGGAGTTCCTTGGCGTCCTTGTACAACTTCGCGAGGCCGCTGAGATAGGTGTCTTCTCGTCCCTGCCGTCCGTTGCCGTTCACGAGGCTGAAAGAGGCCAGGAAGACATCGCCGGCCCGGCACATCGGACATTCCAGCCGGTAGTTGATCCCGGGCAGCGAGGGCATGATCTGGCTTCCGGGGGTGAGCACGCCCGCATTCCAGTTCCGCGTCTCCCTGCCGGCCTTCTCGACCGTCGTGGCGATCCTGGCGGATTCGGTGCTGCCGGCGTCCACGGTGCCCAACCGGAGCGTGTCCGTGGAGAACCCGCCGAAGTACTCGGGCCGCTGGGCAGGTCCGGCGAAGCCGAAGGCGGCCGAGAACGACACCATCTCCAGCGGCTTGAAGCTGTGCCAGACCTCGAGCTGCCGGCCAGGGCCGTCCGGGCCGTGGAAGCCGGTGTCCACGGTGCGCAGCCGGTTCTGGGAGTAGCGGTAGGTGAGGTCGGCGGGGATCCTGCCTTCCTCGTACTCCTGCAGCTGGTAGGTGTAGTCGATGGTGGGAGTACTGGTGACCTCGAGGGTGAGGGGGCCGCGGGCCAGCTGTGCACGCAGCTTCTCACCGGCTGTCCTGAGTATCTGCGCCACCGGGAGCTCCGCCGTGCCGGCACCATGCGTCGAGGTGGGGACCTGGCACTGGGGGGCCGAGCCGTTGGGGAACAGCACGATGCCCACGGCGCCGGCGGCCTTCAACCGCCGGACGCGCTCGATGTCGATCTCGCACGCCTGGGGCGGGCCGACGACGAGCAGCGCGAGTTTCCCGCGAAGGTCGGTGGCGGCGATCTCCTCGGGACTGGCGGCGCCGACGTAGGCCGGTTTGTAGCTGCGGGTCCCGGGCGGGAAGGGGATGTCCTCCACTCCCATGCTCTGTCCCTTGTCGAAGTACTCGTTCGTCCAGGATCCGATGGGGTACTTCTGGGGGGCCACGGCGCGCACGGCCAGCTGCTCGTTGAACGCGGTGAGCCGGGTCGAGAACAGGAACTTCCCCTTGGTGACCTTCTGGGTGGGGCTGACATACCGGTCTCCGCCGGCGATGAGGCCCATCTCTCCCGAGGCCACCGGCATGCCGTCCCATGCCGTGCGCACAGACGTGATGGCGCCGACGGCGTGTCCCAGGTCGATCGGCTTCGGGGTCTCGTAGCGAAGGAGGACGGCCTTGCGGGCGTCCAGGGTGATCTCGCGCCCGCCCTCCGGCACGACGACCTCGGGATCCATCAGTGTGGCCGTCGGGCCGGCTCCGCCGTCGACCGGCTGGTGCACGATTCCGGCGGAGACGGCGTAGGTGCCGGGCTCGACCATGTACCGATAGGTCCCGTCACCGAGGTAGGAGGCCCCCTTGACGCCGTAGGTGCCGGGGACGTCGACCGCGGTCGCCGCGACGTAGAACTCCAGGGGCCCCGGCGCCTGACCGTACCTGTTGATGGTGTGGATGGTCAGCGGGACCCGCTTGGGCCCGCGTACCAGGCCGATCGGGGTGGTGACGTGCGCACCCGCGGCGTCGGTGGCCACCAGGGCGCCGGTGTAGGCGCCTCTGGCGAGACTCTCCGGGTGCAGGGTGACGGTGGCCGAGGCGGTCCCGCCCGCCGGGACGGTCACCGTCGGGGCGCTGACCGTCAGCGCGTCCGCCGTGTCCTTCATGGTGGCGTCGAGCGTCAGGGTCACCTCGGCGTCGCCGTCGTTGGCGTAGGTGACGGTCCTGTCCACGGTGTCGTTCTGGCCGACCGCGATGGAACCGAAGTCGGCGTTGGGGGTGGTGGCGCTCACCTTCTGGGAGATGGCCCGGGCCACGTCCACCCGGCCGGCGCCCTGCTGGTAGACGGTGTGCCCGGCGTCCTTGGCGGTCGACATGAGGGCCGCCTTGAGCCGTTCGCCGCGCCAGTCGGGGTGTTCCTGGGCGAGGATGGCCGCGGCCCCGGCGACGTGCGGGGTGGCCATGGAGGTGCCCGAGAGCGTGGTGTGGAGGTCGTCGACGGGGGTGCCCAGGCTGGTGCCGGCCGCGCGGGCGGCGATGATGCCCACGCCCGGTGCGGCGATGTCCGGCTTGAGCGCGCCGTCGGAGACGCGCGGACCCCGGCTGGAGAAGCTCGCCAGTGCGTCGGACTTGTCGGTGGCGGCCACGGTCAGCGCCGACGCCGCGGCGCCGGGTGTGCCGACGGTCTCCTTCTCCGGCCCCGAGTTGCCGGCGGCGATCACGAACAGCGCGCCGGTCGATTCGCTGAGCTCGTTGACGGCCTGCGAGAGCACGTCCGTGCCGTCGGTGGGGTCACCGCCGATGCTCATCGAGACGATCTTCGCTTTGGCCTCGCCGACGGCCCACTCCATGCCGGCGATGATGGCGGAGCTGTCACCGGATCCGGCGTTGCCGAGAACCTTGCCGATGGCGAGCTTGGCGCCGGGTGCGACGCCCTTGCGGGAGCCGCCGGAAGCGGCGCCGGAGCCGGCGACGGTGGCGGCCACGTGGGTGCCGTGGCCGTGGCCGTCGGCCACTTCCTCGCCGGGGACGAAGCTGCGGCTGGTGACGATCTTTCCGGCCAGGTCGGGATGGGCGGCGTCGACCCCGGTGTCGAGGACGGCGACGGTGGTGCCGGAGCCGTCGAACCCGGCCTTCCACGCCTCCGGCGCGCCGATCAGCGGCACGCTCTCCGCGAGGTCGACCTTGACCTTGGCGTCCAGCCACACCTTCCCGATTCCGCCGGTCAGCGACGTGAGCTGCTTGTCCGGTGTCGCGGCGCTCCGGCCGCGCAGGGTGGACCAGAAGTCCAGCGCGCCGTCCTTGTCCACCGCCACCGCGGCGCCGTGGATGCTGGGCAGCGAGCGCTGGGCGGTGCTGGCGGGCAGTGCCTGCGCGGTGGCCGCGACCGAGGCCTGCGGAGCGCTGCCCTGGTACTGCACGATCAGCGGCAGTTGCCTGGCCGCGTCGTCGGCGAAGCCGTTGGTCGCCAGGTACCGCACGTCGAACAGGCGGCGCTCCAGGACCCCCGCCTCGATGGCGGGCCGCGCGTCATCCGGGATCACGAAGATCCCTTCCGGGCTCGCCTCGCTCCGGAACATCGGCGTGCTGCCGTCCGGGCGGCGGACGGCCTCAGGGGTCGCGGTGTAGCGGCCGCTGCCGTCCCGGGTGAGCCGGACGGTGTCACCGGTGATCAGAGTGACGTTCCACCGGCCACCGCCGGAACCGGCCGGCGTGACGACGTCGCCGTCATCCCCGGAGGCGGCGCTCGCGGCCGCCGTCGTGAGCAGTCCGGCGACCAGCGCCGTGACGACGGCTCCGGCTAACAGTCTGGGCATGCTGCGTTCCTGCCTTCTTGCGGGATGGGGGACGGGGCAGCGCTACGGGCGCGCCTCATGCGTCGACCCAGCTGTCGTCGAGCTCCGGCGCCGGTGTGCCGTCGGCACCCTGCTGGTCATCGTCCTTGTCTTCGGGAGCATGGTCGGGCATGCGACAAGGGTCGAGGCTCCGGCCGCGGGTTACCTATGGGGCGAATGCCCCATTTGTTGTACGTCGGCCAGACGGTTGGCGATCGCGGCACGCGAGTGCAGGCCCAGTTTGCGCATCGCGGCGCCCAGATGCTTGTCGACGGTCTTCGCCGACACGAAGAGCTGCCTGGCGATCTCCTTGTTGGTCAAGCCGGTGGCCGCCAGCCTGGCCACCGCGCTCTCCCTCGGCGACAGCTCGGAGCCGTAACCGCGGGGGCCGCCCCGATGGCGGGCCGGTGAGGACAGGCCCCACTGCCTGCCCGCTCGGGTGGCGCGATCGAGATCCCAGCGGGCGCCCAGCCTGCCGTACCCCTCGATGGAGACCGCCAGGAGGTTGGCGGCCCGCTCGTCACCCACGGCGAGCAGTCGCGTGGCGGCCTGCTCGCGCGCCTGCGCCGCCTCGTAGGGCGCGGGAAGCCGGTCATAGGCGGCCGCGGCGGCCGTGAACCGTTCGGCGTCGCCTGTCAGGAAACCTCTGGCGTGCTCGAGCGCCGCCGGCGCGAGAGGGGCGTCCAGCTCGGCGAGCTCACGATCGAGACGCGTCACCAGCTCGGCGGCCTCGTCGGCGCGGCCCACACTGACCAGAGCCTCGGCCAAGGCCGGAACCGCCCGCACGCCGACCGGCCACAATCCCTTGTCCGCCCACAGGGCGAACGTCGCGGCGGTGCCCGCCACCGCGGCGCTCGCCCCGCCCCGGGCCGTGGCGAGCCGGAGCAGCGCGCTCACCGGCAGCGGCAACATGTCCACGGCGCCCGTCTCGAGGTTCTCGCGCACCAGGTCGTCGAAGCGGATGCCGTCGAGCCTGCCCTGGGCGAGTGCCAGGCACGCCGCGACGGTCTCGGCCAGGACGTGGTAGGTCCGCTGCCCGGCGAACAGGTCCAGCAGGACCTCGACCTCTTCCCTCAGCCCCTGCCACGAACCGCTGCAGTAGGCGTGGACGGCCAGATCCACCCGGCACC
Organism: Nonomuraea sp. 3-1Str; assembly: GCF_031570565.1. Taxonomy (NCBI): domain Bacteria; kingdom Bacillati; phylum Actinomycetota; class Actinomycetes; order Streptosporangiales; family Streptosporangiaceae; genus Nonomuraea; species Nonomuraea sp. 3-1Str. The sequence goes on along the minus strand of NZ_JALHBK010000029.1, from coordinate 75,214 downwards.
TGAACTCGGTCAGGCGCGTGACGTCGTGCCTGACGGCCTCCGCGAGAGCGGTGTCCAGCAGTTCCTTCGCGGTGTCATGGTGTCCGGCGAGTGCGGCGATCGCGCCGACGGAGTCGTAGGCCACCACCTCCCACCGATTGACCGGACGGTTCCCGGTCTGCTCCAGCATCTGCCCGGTCAGCGCGGCCCGGCGCGGGTCGCCGATGGAGGTCAGGACCATGGCGGCCTTGCCGAGGACGGAGACCCTCCGCTCGGGTTCGTCGATGGCCGGGATCAGGGCGAGTGCCCGGTCGAGCCACGACAGATGCTCGGCGAGCGGGATGCCGGGGCCGTTCGGAATGCTCAGCCCCACCATCGCCGAGGCTGCCAGAAAGGGGTTGTCCAGCAGCTCGGGAACGGCATCGGCGATCTGGCGGAAGCGTTCCCGCAGTGCGCCCGATCTTTCGAGCTGCAGGCCGATGAGGAAGTTCAGCTCACCGCGCACTGGGCCTGCCGGCTGCCGTTCCGCGGCCTCGCGCAGCAGGTCGATGACCTCGCCCGCGGACAGCGCGTAGCCGGCCGCCCATCCCAGCCGCACCGCGATCCGGCCCTGCCGGACCGGATCCAGGGGCGCGTGCCGAAGCACCGCTTCCAGCAGGCGCTCCGCCTCGGCGTCGTTGGCCAGCGCCACCGCCTGGGCCGCGGCCTTCTCCGCGGCCTCTACCCACGCGTCGTGGTCGCCGGCGTGGCGGAGATGGTGGGCGATCTGCCCCAGAGGCTCGGGACGCTGCCGCGACACGGCCGCCGCGGCGCGCGCGTGCAGCGACTGCCGTCTGGGCAGCGGGACGCTCTCGTACACCGCCTGAACGGCCAGCATGTGCCGGAACCCGGCGGCCCCCGCGCCTTCGGTGAACAGGCCGCGCTCCAGCAGCTCGTCCAGGCCCGCGCGGGCGTCCTGCGCCCGCGCGTGGCAGGTGGCCACGAGTACGGACACCGGCACGGGCACCTGCAGCACGGCCGCGGCCTCCGCCATCGCCTGCGCGCTCGCGCTCAGGCCACGCACGCGCTCCAGCACCGAGTCACGCACCCCGGCGGGGACGTCCAGCGCGTCGAGTGCCTTGCGGGCCCACCCGGTGCCGCGCTGGACCAGCATGCCGCGTCCGCGCAGCAGCGCGACCAGCTCCTGGATGGCGTACGGCAGCCCGGAGGTCCGCTCGCACAGGTAGGCGGCGAACTCCTCCGACACCTGCGCGGTGCCCAGGATCGAGGCGGTCAGCTCGTTGGTCTGGGCCACGTTCAGCGGCGGCAGGACGATGTGGGCCCGTGTGACCTCGGCGCGGTGCCGGGTCATGAGCGCCCTGATGCCCGGGTCTACCTCCTCGCCGCGGAAGGTCAGCACGAGCGCGAGCCCGGCCGGCGGGTCGGCCAGCAGGTACCCGAGGAACGCCACCGTCTGCTCGTCGGCCCAGTGCATGTCCTCCAGCACCAGCACCACCGGGCCCAGCGCCCTGAGCAGCTCCGCCAGCCCGCGGAACACCCGATGCCGCCGGCCGGCGGGATCGTCGAGCGGCTCGGGCGCCGGCGGCAGGCAGGGAGCCAGCTCGGGAAGCAGCGGACGCAGGGCGCCGGTCACCGGTGACAGGAGCGCCTTGTCCAGGTGCTCCCCGGTGCCGCGCAGCGCGTCGAGGAGGGGACCGAGAGGGAACGGCTCGCGGATCTGCACGCATCCACCGACGAGCAGCAGGTGAGCGCCGAGTTCCGGCTCCGAGGCGAGCTCCCCGGCGAGCCGCGTCTTGCCGATCCCCGCCTCGCCCTCGATCAGGGCGACGGAAGGCGCGCGCGCCACCACAGCCAGCAGGCGCCGCAGCTCCGCGGCCCGCCCCACGAGGACCGGAGAGATCACCCGGTCTCCGGTCACATCAGCGTCGTCCATGGTCAGTGCTATTGAAGCGGCCCTTATGCGGGTTTGTCACCTCAGGCGCCCGCCTTCGACCCGCCTGGAGATCGGAAGTCCACCCAGGCCCTACGATCCCCTGACCTCCCACCAGCCGCGCGTGCATGACCACTTGCCCGCGGCCTTCACGCATGCGCGGAACTTGCGGCCCCCCGGGGCGTCCACCGCGAACGACGTGGCGCTGCGGCCTCCCCTGCCCACGACCGCGTGGCAGGCGTGGTAGGTGCGGCCTCCGTCGTCCGTCCAGTCGACGGAGACCCTGTCGCCGGCGCGCAGACCGGTGCCCCATGCCCACCACACGTCACGGCCTCTGTAGACACCGTTGGCCTCGTACAGGTAGACCGCGCCGCGGCGCCCCGACGCCCCTGCCATGCGCTGCCATGTGCTCCTGGGCACGTCGCGACTCACCCTCAGCCGCGCCCCGCACGAGTAGTTGATCGGTCCCGCGGCCTGGGTGTGCGACACCTGACGGGCGTCCTGCACGGAGGCGCCGGCGGGCGAGGCGGCGGTCAGGACACTGCCGGCCACCATCGCGGCGACCGCCAGAGCTTGGAGGTTACGCATGTGCTCTCCCTGGTTGCGGAATCTGTTGACCGCAGAGTAGGAGCGCCTTCGTTGAGAATCCGTTGAGCATGCGTTGACCGGCTGTTCCAGGGCAAGAGCTGTGCGCGCGTTCGTCGCGGTACGGTGAGCACCCGGCGGCGTACGGCCACCAGGACGGAAGCGAAGGGAACCTCGCGCCATGAACGCCACCGGACCGTTCAAGGGCCTGGTGGCGACCTGGCGGCGGGCCCGCGACCGGCACGGCTGGCTCGACCATCTGTCCCGCGCCGTGGTGCGCTACGACAAGGCCGACGGCGGCCGGCTGTCGGCGGCCCTCACCTACTACTCCTTCTTCGCCACCTTCGCCCTGGCCCTGCTGGCCTTCGGCATCCTCGGCCACGTCATGGACGACCCGACGGTCCTCGCCACGGTCCAGCAGTACCTGAGCGAGAACTTCCCGCGCCTCGACGTCCAGGCGCTGCGGGAGGCCGGGGGCACGGCCGGCGCGGTGGCCTTCGTCGCGCTGCCGGTGACCGGGCTGTTCTGGATGGACACCCTGCGCTCGGCCAGCCGGGCGATCTGGCGGCTGGAGGAGTACCCGGGCAACTTCTTCCTGCGCCAGCTCATCGACCTGAGCGTGATGGCCGGGCTGGGGCTGCTGCTCGCCCTGTCGCTCGCCGTCGCCTTCGCCGCCGAACGGCTGCTGACGTGGCTGGCCGTGCTCACCGTGGGCGTGGAGGCCCTCCCGGCCCAGTGGGTGCTCACCGCGGCCGGGATCGTGCTCGGCCTCGGCGTGAACACGCTGCTGGCCATGGCGCTGCTGACCGCGCCGCCCCGGTTACGGATGCCGCTGCGCCGCGTGATGGGCCCGGCGCTGGTCATCACCGCCGGGCTGGAGATCCTCAAGACGCTCGGCCAGGTCTACGTCAACCTCACCGCGGCCAACCCCGCCTACCGGGTCGTCGCGGGCGCGGCGGGCATGCTGCTGTTCCTGAAGGTGCTCAACCAGCTCATCCTGTTCGCCACCGCCCTGACGGCCACCGGGACGGCGGGCGAGGTCAAGGATCTGGCCGTCCGGAAAGGCGGCATCGACGACCGCGCCGCCCACCTGTGACCCGGAGGATTCCGGTCTACCCGGTGGAGCCGCGGACGACCAACGGGGTGGGCAGGATCCGCGGGAGAGGGGTGACGCCTTCGTTGATCATCGTGATGACCGCCGCGGCCGCCACCATACCGAAGCCCGCCTTGTCCTGGGCCAGCGTCGTCAGTCCCGGCGGCACCAGCGCGGCCAGCTCGATGTCGTCGAACCCGACCAGCGCGATGTCGTCGGGCACCTTCAATCCCGCCTCCGTCACGGCCCGCAGCGCGCCGATCGCCATCTCGTCGCCTGCGACGAACACCGCGTCCGGCCGCTCCTCCAGCTCCAGCAGCGTACGCATCGCGGCATGACCACCGGACAAGTAGAAGTCGCCCTCGACGACCAGCTCCGGCCGATGTGCCAGACCGAGCGCGGCCAGCTCCTCCAGGTAGCCGCGCAGCCGCTCCGCGCCCGGCCCGGTGCGGACCGGGCCGGTGATGGTGGCGATGACCCGGCGCCCGGTCGCGTGCAGGTGGCGGACCGCCTCGCGCGCCCCGCCCACGTTGTCGGAGGTCACGTAAGTGGTCCACGGCCCCTGGACGGGCCGGTCGAGGGAGACGCACGGCACCTCTGATCCTGCCAGCGGCTGGAGCGAGGGGTCGGCCCTGCCGTTGTCTATGAAGACCACGCCGTCGAGGTTGTGCCTGCGTACGGCGCGGAGATAGCTGTCGGGCGTGCCGTCCTCGCTGGTGGCGAGCATGAGCAGGTGGTAGCCGCGCTCGCTCAGCGCGGTCTTCAGCCCGATGAGGATGTCCTGGAAGAACGGGTGCCGCCAACCGGGGCGGCGGTGGTCGGTGTCCCAGATCAGGCCGACCATGTGGGACCTCTTGGTGGCCAGAGTGCGGGCCGACTCGTTGGGCGAGTATCCGATGCGTGTCGCGGTGCTGAGAATGAGCTCGCGGGTCTGGGCGTTCACCACCTCGGGGCTGTTGAACACGCGGGAGACAGTCGCCGGCGAAACCCCGCAAAGGCGCGCCAGCTCACGAATCGTTGCCACGGACTTACGTTATCGCACCTCGCTGAAACCGGTTTCATGTAACCGGTTACCGGGAAAGTATGGGAGAGCTGACAGCGTGTCAACCAACACCGCCAATTTCTTTTGCGTGACGTTTCTGTGACTTGACAGAGAATGGTGGAGTTATATGGGATGTCGCACTGACAGGCCGATGCCGCACCGTTGCCGCGGGGCTCGGCCTGCTCATCGCATCTCGCAGTCACCCTTCCTCTCCTTCGAAGGAGTCCCAGGTGTCTGCTGGACGAATCCGTATCGCCGCCGGAGTGCTCGCTCTCGGCATGCTCGCCACCGGTTGCGGCGGCTCCCCCTCCACCGGCTCCACTCCGGCCGAGGGCAAGATCACCCTGACCCTCAACCTGTTCGGGAACATGGGCTTCAAGGAGCTCTACGCCAAGTACGAGGCCGCCCACCCCAATATCAAGATCGTCGAAAGGACGTCGGCGTACAACGACCACCACCGCAACCTCGCGGCGCACCTGGCCACCGGCAGCGGCACCGCCGACGTCGAGGCGATCGACACCGGCTTCATCGCCCAGTTCAGGAACCAGCCCCAGCACTTCGCCGACTTACGCCAGCATGGCGCCGACCAGCTCAAGGATCGCTGGCTGCCGTGGAAGTGGGAGGCGTCGCTGGCCAAGTCGGGGGCCCAGATCGGCTACGGCACCGACGTGGGCGGCCTGGCCATGTGCTACCGCCGCGACCTGTTCGAGAAGGCCGGGCTGCCCACCGACCGTGACGAGGTCGCCAAGCTCTGGCCCGACTGGACGTCCTACTTCGAGACCGGCAAGCGCTACACCGCCAAGAAGCCCGAAGGCGCCGCGTTCTTCGACGGCGGCCCCCAGGTGTTCAACGCGATGGTCGGCCAGGCCGAGACCGGCTACTACGACACCCAGGACAAGGTCGTGGTCGCCACCAACCCGGCCATCCGCTCCGCCTACGACGAGGTGCTCAAGGCCGTGGCCGACGGCCAGTCGGCCAAGCTCGTCGGCAGCTCGCCCGCCTGGAACACCGGCTTCGCCAAGAGCCAGTTCGCCACCATCGCCTGCCCCGCCTGGATGCTCGCCAAGATCCAGGACCAGGGCAAGGACTTCGCCGGCCAGTGGGACGTGACCGCCATCCCCGGCGGCGGCGGCAACTGGGGCGGCTCCTACCTGACCGTCCCGGCCAAGGGCAAGCACGTGAAGGAGGCCGTGGAGCTGATCGCCTGGCTGACAGCGCCCGAACAGCAGATCGAGGTGTTCACCAAGCACGGCATCCTGCCCTCCACCGTCGCCACCTACGACAAGCCCGAGGTGACCGGGCTCAAGCATGAGTTCTTCAACAACGCGCCGATCGGGCAGATCTTCACCACCGCCGCCCGCAACCTCAAGCCCCAGTACCAGGGCCCGAGGGCCGGCGACATCCAGACCGCCATCCGCGACGCGATCAACCGCGTGGAGGAGGGCAAGCAGAGCGCCGCCGAGGCGTGGACGCAGATGCTCGGGGACGTCGAGCGCATCAGCAAGTGATGCGCGTCGATCCGTGAGAGCCGGGCGACGGCGGGCGGTCAGGACCCGCCGTCGCCACCCTTCCCCCCGAGGAGCCGACCATGACCTCCGTCAGATCAGGGCCTCGGCGCCGCTGGGCCTACCAGCTCGACGTCAAGGGCTCGCCGTACCTCTACATCGCCCCGTTCTTCCTGCTGTTCGGCGTGCTGGGCATGTTCCCGCTGCTGTACACCGCGTACGTCTCTCTCACCGACTGGAACCTGCTGGACCCGGACCGCGAATGGGTGGGGCTGGCCAACTACGCCGAGCTGCTGGCCGACGACTACTTCTGGAACGCGCTGTTCAACACCGTCAGCATCTGGCTGTTGTCCACCGTGCCGCAACTGCTGGCCGCGCTGTTCATCGCGCACATGCTCAACCGCCGGCTGCGCGCCCGCACGCTGTTCCGGATGGGCGTGCTGCTGCCCAACGTGACCTCGATCGTCGCGGTCACGATCATCTTCGCCCAGCTCTTCGGCCGCGACTTCGGCATGGTCAACTGGGCCCTCGACCTGGTGGGCCTGGATCCCATCGACTGGCAGGCCGGCACGCTCTCCTCGCACGTCGCGATCTCGATGATCGTCATCTGGCGGTGGACCGGCTACAACGCCCTCATCTACCTGGCCGCCATGCAGACCATCCCCGAGGGCCTGTACGAGGCGGCCCGGCTGGACGGGGCGAACCAGCTCACCCAGTTCCGGAAGATCACCGTGCCGATGCTCCGCCCCACGATCATCTTCACCGCCGTCGTGTCCACCATCGGCGGCTTCCAGATCATCGCCGAGCCGCTGCTGTTCCAGGCCGGCACCGGCAACCCGACCGGCGGCTCGGACCGCCAGTTCCAGACCGTCGGCCTCTACCTCTACGAGCAGGGCTTCAGCTTGTACGAGTTCGGCTACGCCTCGGCGATCGCCTGGACCCTCTGCATGATCATCGTGGTCATGGCGCTCGTCAACTTCGCCGTCACGCGCAGGATCAGGAGCAGCTGACATGGCAACCGTCACCGCGGTCCGACGCCGCCTGAACCCCCGGGGAGCAGGGTTCTGGACCTACGCCGCGCTCGTCGCCGTGCTGCTCGGCTCGCTGTTCCCCATCTACTGGTCGCTGGTCGTGGCCTCCCATGACAACGACGCCATCGCCAGCGTGCCGCCGGTCCTCACCCCCGGGGGCCACCTGTTCGAGAACATCGCCCGGGTCTTCGACACCACCCCGTTCGGCCAGGCGATGCTCAACTCCGTCCTCGTGTCGGGCACGGTCACCGTCTCGGTCGTGCTGTTCTCCACGCTGGCCGGCTTCGCCTTCGCCAAGCTGCGCTTCCGCGGGCGCAACGTACTGCTCCTCCTGGCCATCGCCACCACGACAGTGCCGCAGCAGCTCGGCATCATCCCGCTGTACATCCTCATGGCGGAGTTCGGCTGGACCGGCAGGCTCGAGGCGGTGATCGTGCCCGGCCTCGTCACCGCGTTCGGCGTGTTCCTCATGACCCAGTACCTCTCCAGCGCCATCCCGGACGAGCTGCTGGAGGCCGGTCGCATCGACGGGTGCAGCACACTGCGGCTGTTCTGGCACGTCGTGCTGCCCGCCGCCCGCCCGGCCGCCGCCGTGCTCGGCCTGTTCACCTTCATGCACGCCTGGAACGACTTCTTCTGGCCGCTGGTCGTCCTCACGCCGGAGAACCCGACCGTCCAGCTCGCCCTCTCCAGCCTGGCCAGCGGCTACACCACCGACTACGCGCTCGTGCTCACCGGCACCGTGCTCGCCATCGTGCCGATCGTGGCGGTCTTCGCCGCGCTGGGCCGTCAGATCATCGGGGGAATCATGTCAGGAGCGATCAAGGGATGACCCAGGAACATAACGCCTTTCCCCCCGGGTTCGTGTGGGGGACGGCCACCGCCGCGTACCAGATCGAGGGCGCCGTGGACGCCGACGGGCGCGGGCCCTCCATCTGGGACACGTTCTGTCGCATCCCCGGCGCGGTGGCCATGGGCCAGAGCGGCGAGCACGCCTGCGACCACTACCACCGCTGGCAGGAGGACGTGGAGCTGATGGACCGGCTCGGCACCGGCGCCTACCGCTTCTCGCTGGCGTGGCCCAGGATCATGCCCGACGGCGACGGCCGGGTGAACCAGCGCGGCCTCGACTTCTACCGGCGGCTCGCCGACGCCCTGCGCGGGCGCGGCATCGAGCCGTACGTCACCCTCTACCACTGGGACCTGCCCCAGGCGCTGGAGGACCGCGGCGGCTGGCGCGAGCGCGACACCGCCGAGCGCTTCGCCGACTACGCCGAGGTCGCCCACGAGGCGCTGGGCGACACGGTGTCCCAGTGGATCACGCTGAACGAGCCGTACTGCTCGTCCATCGTCGGCTACGCCGAAGGCCGCCACGCACCCGGCGCACGCGAGGGTCACGGCGCGCTGGCCGCCGCCCACCACCTGCTGGTGGGCCACGGCTTGGCGGCGGCCAGGCTGCGGGCACGGGCGCGGCCGGGACAGCGGGTCGGCATCACGCTCAACATGTCGCCCACGGTGCCCGCGACCGGCTCGGCGGCCGACGCCGACGCGGCACGCAGGATGGACCTGCTGGTCAACCGCCAGTTCACCGACCCGCTGCTGCTCGGCGTCTACGCCTCCGACATGGTGGAGACCTTCGGGGCGATCAGCGACTTCTCCTTCCGCCGCGAGGGCGACCTGAAGGTCATCGGCGCTCCGTTGGACTTCCTGGGCGTCAACTACTACTACCGCATCCACGCTGCCGCGGCGCCGTACGAGCAGGCGGATCCCGCGCTGCGCACCGCCTTCGACCTCGGGGTGCGCAGCGTCACCCCGGACGGCGCGGCGACCAGCGGGCTGGGCTGGCCGGTGGAGCCGCAAGGGCTCCACCAGACTCTCCTCGGCCTGGCCGGGCGCTACCCCGCGGTCCCGCCGATCTTCATCACCGAGAACGGCTACGGCGACGACGGGACTCTCGACGACACCGGTCGCGTCGGCTTCCTGCGCGACCACCTGGCCGCCATCCGCGCCGCGATGACCGACGGTGTGGACGTGCGCGGCTACTTCTGCTGGTCGCTGCTGGACAACTTCGAGTGGGCCCGCGGGTACGCCGCCCGGTTCGGACTCGTCCACGTCGACTACGAAACCCAGGCCCGCACCGAGAAGGCGAGCTTCCACTGGCTGCGCGAGTTCATCGGGAAACAGGGATGAGGACCCTGGCACCCGACCTCGACACCTCATCGGTACGAGCACCGCTCCATGAGACCGTCGCCGACCGGGCATGATCCGAGCGGCGCGCCCGGCCAGATCACTAGGGATCCGGGTGAGCTGTCCTGAGTTCCCCGCGCAGCCGGGCCGGGTCGACTTCGGTCGCGGCCGTCTTCCCGTCCAGTCGCCAGCCCTTCCCGTACGCCGCGGCGAAGGCTTCCTCGCCCAGCACGGCCCGCCCTCGGCGGGTGAGCTCGCGGACCTGCCGATCGGTGTGGTCGTGGGCGCCGCGCAGCCTGGACGCGGCGCCGAGCAGGACGGCCGACTCGTGATGCCGTCCGCGCGCCTCGGCGAACGCGGCGGCGTTCACCGCCACCAGCGACAGGATCGGTAGGTCCCGGGTCTCCAACGCCGCCGCGTACGCCTTCTCCAGCGCCTTCTCCGCGCCGGCCAGGTCACCGGTCTCCAAGCAGAGCGAGGCCCGTGCGCTGCCGATCAGCGTCCGCACGTGGTCACCGGCGAACGTGGTGTCGCCGTCAAGATCCCGTTCGGCGTTGTCCAGCAGTGCGCGCGCCCGGTCCAGGTCGCCGAGCCGCACCCGGAAGCCGGCCTCCCACGCGTCGAACAGAACCAGCAGCTCCTTCGAGGTCGCCCGCCGCGCCCGCTCGCGGGCCGATTCGGTCAGCGCGATCGCCAGGACGGTGTCGCCGCGCCGCAGGTGCAGGTCGATCCAGCGCAGGTCGCTGAACACCTGGTCGCCGAGGCTGAGCGAGCCGAACTCGCCGGCCAGCGACCGGGCCTCGCGCAGGTCGGCCAGCGCGCCGTCGAGGTCCGTGACGCACCCGAGCAGGTAATCGCTCGCCTCGGCGGCCGACGGGAGGACTTCACGCCCGGCCCATTCCCCGGCAACCCCGACAAGTTCCCATTCCCCGGCGACCCGTGGTCACGGGGCTGGACGGTGCGTTCACCCTTCTTGCGGCCGACCCACGGGGTCAAGGTGGAGCCCCAACTGGAGGAACGACCTTGGCCCCGTGGTCCTGGCCCGCTTGGCTTGTCCCGGGTCGATGGCGGACGGGATGATCAGCTCCCCACCTCAGCGATCTACGGACCTCAGACCCGCTCGGCGATCATCCCGGAGCTGGAGTCCCCGCCGGAGGCGCGTTCTTAAGGGAGGATGATTGCTGTGTCTGACCTGCTGTGGGAGGACGTGAAGGTCCTATTCGACCCTGAGGTCAATGGAGCCTTGCCTGACGTGGTTGTGGAGGGGACGACTGTTGAGGACTGGCAGGTGCTGCTGGATCTCGTTCGGGCCCAGGGTTGGCAGTACGCCTATTCGGTAGGTGGAGAGCCGATGGAGCTGACGTCTGCTGCTGACATGGCCGAAGCCGCCTATGCCGGCGGCGCGCCTGAACTGCGAGTCATGCCCGAACTGAGAGTCTGGCCGATCTCCGACGTGCTGATCATCTTCCGCATGTATCAGATCGAGTCGATCGACTTCGATGTCGATCTCAGAGAGTTGCAGGGGCAGGAGCGGTTGGATGTCTTCGTGGACTTCTTCTGCCTGATTGGACGGCGTCTTGGGAAGGCCGTGTTGATGAGTGCGGAGGGATTTCCTGGCTATCCGGATATGGGGTTCGATGTCGACGCTGACCGGGTGGTGCTGATGGTGGATCCGGACGATCCGCGCCGTTGAAGGGCTTGAGGCCGGAGCATCCCATCCGGCGCGGCCCGCACGCTCGGGCCGCGCGGCGGCGCGTGCGCCGCCGCCATGATTCTTATAAGAACAATTCTGCAAAGCCAAGTTCCGCCAGGCATCCGCTTCCAAGGAGACATCCTTCTGGGAGCGGGCAAGCCGGCTCCGGCGCGGTTCCCTCGCAGGTCGGGGTGTATTTCCTGCCGGCGATGCGCCTGTTCCCAGAGGTCGGCTACCGCTCGTTTCGGACAAGATGACCAGCGCCTTGACTGGGCTGTTTTCATTCTCGGTGGGCGCCTGCTGATCACAGCATGATCGCGAGTCCGGCGTTCGCCTGATGACGCGAAGAACCCCTGGTAGACGGGTGGATCACCACAATCAACGCCGTCACCACCAGGGGCTCGGATGCTTTTCTATCGTGCTGCCGTCGATTTGTCGCGCCCAACGCTGAACTACGTGGCCGGCATCATCCGCCGCCACCGCAAGGCCATCGGCTCCGTCTGGCGGCGGCTCAACCCCGCCCAGCAGGCCTTGCTGGTCCTGATCTACCTGCGCAAAGGCGAGACGTACAACGAGCTCGCCTCTGGGTTCGGCGTATCGGTGGCCACCGCCTGGCGGTACGTGGAAGAGACCGTAGCCCTGCTGCGCGCCCGCGCCCCCAAGCTTGACCGCGCCTTACGCAACGCCGCGCGAGACGGCCTGCACTACCTGGTGCTGGACGGCATGCTCATCCCCATCGACCGCGTGCGCGCCGACCGGCCGTACTACTCGGCCAAGCACCGCATGCATGGGATGAACATCCAGGTCATTGCCTCTCCAGACGGCACGATCATCTGGACCTCCGGCTCGCTGCCGGGCAGCACCCACGACCTGACCGCCGCCCGCATCTGGGCCGTCCTCCGCGCGCTGGCGCAGGCTGGCATGCTGACCCTGGCCGACAAGGGCTACCAAGGCGCCGAAGGCCCGGTGGCCACACCGTACAAGGGCCGCAACAAGCCCCTGTCACAAAAGGCGGCCAATCGCTCCCACGCCCGGCTCCGCGGGCCCGGGGAACGCGCTAACGCCCAGCTCAAAGGCTGGCGCATCCTCCGCAAGCTTCGCTGCTGCCCGCACAAGGCAGGACAGCTATGCAAGGCGATCGCCGTCCTGCAAAACTACGAGCTCACCCACGGATGAAACGCCTCAGTGAGGGCGCATCCCAATTCGTCCCTGGCCGGCAGCGTGGATGCGCAAAATTCGGGTTTCGCTGGTAGGGCATGACGAACAACCTGGTGCTGGGCCAGCTCAACGTGGTGCAGGCGGCGTTGAGCCTGCTCTCACCCAGGCGTGTAGCGGGACGTGATCAGACCACGTGCTCCGGGCGTAATCGACGAAGCATTTCCGTACGCGGCCCTCGCCGGCGAACACGTAATCAATCTTCCGCTTGCGGGTCACGTAGGTCCAGCGCCGGCGCGGGTCGCATTCGTCGCGGCCCTTGTAGGCCGCGGCGGCGTCGCGCGGCACCAGGTTGAGATCGCCACCGATCACACCCCGGCCGAGCTTGAACAGCTCGCGCAACTGGATGTGGCGGTAGGGCCTGCCCTTCTGCCTGTCGTCGTAGCTCGATCCCGACGAGAAGTGCGCGGTGCAGAACGTCCGGTCGGCCGTGCAGACGGCGTACCTGCGGGCTCCCCACGGCGGCGAGGTCAGCGCGTGCACGACGAGGCCGGTGTCCGTTCCGGCCACGGCCAGGGTGACGCTCAGCACCCCGCGTGGCCTGCCGTTTCTGTCGGGCAGGCACTGGTACGGAGAACCGTCCGAATACATCAGCCCCGCCGACCGGACGCTCCAATTCCGGCCGGTACGGCGTTCGAGCTCGTGTTCCAGGTCGGCGTCGGCGCCCGTGCAGAACTCCTGGAGGAAGACCACGTCCGCCTCGGTCGCCAGCACTGCCACGTGCCAGGCCAGCTCGGCGTTCGAGCGGCGGAAGAGCGCGCACCCGGCGTTGGTGCCCGCACAGACGTTCCACGTCATCACGTGGAGGAGAGGTGGCTGTGCCTGTACGGACAGGTTCGGTAACAACAGTCCGGCGATCAAGAGCTGGCTGATCATCATCACCGAGATCCCTCCACACATGATCCGAGCCGTCAAAAGACCGCTCAACCAGCACATCTGGCAACCAGGAGCCTATGGGTCTTCATGGGGTCAGACCCGGGCGTACGAGCTGCCAAGAGCCTCTTCTCATGCCAACCCGTCCCGGTTCTCTCTTGCTGATCAGTCCGATCAGGTTGGAAAAGCCTCACTGGGCTGCGAGCTGTGGCTTCGCCGACCGCCAAGACGTTGTGCGGCAGCCAGTGACGCCAGGGGTTTGGTTCGGCCGGCCCATGACGGCTATCCCCACTGGAGCTGATGACCCTCATGGAGACCGGAACTCGGACGCTGATCGGCGCCGTCTTCCGGCCCACCGTCACGGGCGAGACCGACACTGCTGCACCTGCTGAGGCCGAGCATGCTGGTGCTGTGAGACAAGGGCTTTGACGGCAACGACTTCCTCGCTGCGGTGACGGGCACCGGAGCCCAGATCCTGGGCCGGCTGCGCAGCAACCGCCCCGCGCAGAGCCTGTCCCGCCGGGCGACGGCTCTCCTACCTGTCAACGATCGGCACGGTCAAAGCGCGGATCAACGACGCCCAGATCGCCGTGACCTGCGCCGACGGCACCGCCTTCACCGGAACGGTCGACAACCTCACCACCCACCGGCGCTTCGGGCTTGAGCCGACGACTTTCGCACAGTTCGCCCGCCACAACGCCGCCATGTTCCGCGGCGACGCCGAATACCGTGTCACCCCCTGAGCAGGGCCGCTGCCGCATCACCCGCATGCCCGCCCGAGATTGCTACGGACCCGGCGATGAATCCCGTCTCCCAACCAGGTCTATATACGTACACAGGCCAATCGGCCCGGCCGGTACGTACATTCCGAGCGATTCTTATGGCAAGGAGAACCCATGGATCTGCCGCAGATAGTTTCCCGCGAAGAATGGCTGGTGGCCCGCAAGAGGCTGCTGGAGAAGGAGAAAGAGTTCAGCCGGACGCAGGATGTCCTCAGCACCGAGCGCCGCGCGCTGCCGATGGTGGAAATCGACAAGGACTACATCTTCGAAGGCCCCCAGGGCAAAGTGCGCCTGATCGACATGTTCGAGGGCCGCGAACAGCTCATCGTCTACCACTTCATGTGGCTGCACGACATCGACCAGGGCTGCCACAGCTGCTCCTTCCACGTCGACAACGTTCCCGACCTGACCCACCTGCACGGTGCCGGGACCACCCTGGCGCTGATCTCCCGTGCGCCGCTGGCCAGCATCGAGCGACACAGGCAGCGCATGGGCTGGACCCTGCCGTGGTACTCCTCCTACGGCAACGACTTCAACTACGACTTCCACGTCTCCAACGACGAATCCCGCTTTCCCATTCAGTACAACTACATGGACAAGGCCACCCTGGAGGAGAAGGGCCTGCAGTTCTACACCCGCGACAACGGCGACGGACAGGGCATCAGCGTCTTCGTCCGCGACGGCGAGCGGGTGTTCAACACCTACTCCACCTACGGGCGCGGAGCCGACCCCATGCTGACCACCTACAACTATCTCGACCTGACACCCCTCGGCCGGCAGAGGCACGTCAGCCAGATGCCCTACCACGACGAGTACGGCCAGCCCGTGGACCACTCCCACCACCACCACTGAAGTCCCGGCGGCGTCCGGCCGCCCGACGGAGCAGCATGATCGACTCCCTTGCCCTCCGCTGGGCGCTCACCGTGATCCTCACCGCCGCCACATTGGGTTCGATATCCGGCGGGGGCCGCTCCCGTACCGGCAGGGCGCCGGGCACCACCACCTTGCGGATCTCCAGTGCCGCCCACGCCTTCATGGGCGTGGCGATGATCACCATGCTCTGGCCGGGGGGGACGGTGATGCCCGGCGGGCTTGAGGCCATCGTGTTCGCGGTGACGGCGGGCTGGTTCTTCAGGCTCGCCTCGGGCGTACGACCGCCGGGCTCCGCGCCGCGCTGGCCGGATCTGCATCACGCGCTCATGGCGGTGGCCATGATCTGGATGGCCCTCGCCATGCCCGTGGCGCTTCCGACCACGGGCATGGCAGGGCACCAGCACAGCCCGCACGGCGATACGTCCGCACCTATGGGCATGCCTGCCCTCCTCCTGATCGCAGGCGTCGTCCTTGCCGGGTATTTCCTGCTCGCGGTGGTGCTGTGGCTCTCGCACGCGGGACTGGGCCTGCACATCACGAGCGTTGCGGGCGCGCCCCGCCGTAGCCGCCGCGCCTTCGAGGCCGCGAGCCACGCCGTGTCGAGCGCGGTCATGAGTGTCATCGTCCTCGGAGCTCTATAACTCGCGGCTGTGGGCGGCTTTACGACGCAAGACCCTGTAATAGGGCACAGCGCTCGGAATCCGGCACCACTGGGCTCGACACCACCGCTGCGGGCAGCCGGCCAGTCTTCTACGTGTTCGCCGCGCCGACGGAGTTCATTCGCGAGTTCCTCGCGATCGATTTGGTGCCCTTCTTGATCGCCGTGGTGTCATGGGCGATGAGCACCGCATCGGGCCGCCCCGAATGCTCTATCACGTAGCCGCGGACCTCGTCGCGCAGCAGGTCTGCACCCCATTTCGCGCGGGCGAACAGGTGCTCGAACCGGTTGGCGTCCGGATGGCCGATGTGGCCCGACAACTGTCAGGAGTTCTTGCGACACCTCGCCGAGGAACGCCCGCACCTGGTCACCGAAGACGGTACGCGGCTCCTACGTTCCGTGTTCCCTGCGAATACCAAGGTCTACAAACGTAGTACCTGGGACCTGATTTACGACGCGCGCCGATGAGATGAATCCGCCGATGAATGCGGCTCGGAATCGAAGTCTTTATTCATGGCGCCTCCACCGCAGGAGGCACAGCCACAAGGAGCCGTTTCGATGTCAGTCCAAGATCTGTCCGGGACCACAGCGGTGGTCACCGGCGCAAGCCGCGGCTTCGGACGCGGGATCGCCACCGCGCTCGTCCACGCGGGGGCGCAGGTCGTAGCCGTCGCGCGGGACGGCGTCGCCCTGGAAGAGCTGCGCGGCAAACTGGGCGAGGCGATCATCCCGGTCGTCGCCGACGCCGCCGACCCCGCTCTCGCGGGGCAGCTGATCGACCAATACGTGCCGCACACCCTGGTGCTCAACGCGGGCGCGAGCCCGCTGATGCGGCCCATCCAGTCGCACACCTGGGAGACCTTCAGCCGCAACTGGGAGATGGATGCCAGGCAGGTGTTCAACTGGGTCCGCGAGGCGCTGCTCGGCCCGCTGGCGCCGGGCAGCACGGTCGTGTCGATGTCCAGCGGCGCGGCCGTCGGCGGCTCGCCGCTCAGCGGCGGCTACGCCCCGGCCAAGGCCGCGGTCCGTTTCATCTCCGCCTACGCGGCGGGCGAGTCGGCCCGACAGGGCCTCGGCATCCGCTTCGTCTCGGTGCTACCCAAGCTGACCCCGGCCACCAGCCTGGGCGAGGCCGGCGTGGCCGCCTACGCGGCTCAGCAGGGCGTGGACGTGGCGACCTTCCTGCGCGCCCTGGGACCTGCGCTCACCCCGGAGCGGGTGGGCGAGGAGCTGACCGCGCTGGCCGCCGATCTCGGCATGGACGGCCTGGCCTACCTGCTCACCGCCGACGGCCTCGACAAGCTCTGATCAAGGAATGATGACATGAAGTCTTTTCGCATTGACATTCCCCAGGCGCAGCTCAACGACCTGCGCCGCCGGTTGGGCGACACCCGCTGGCCCAGTGAGGTGCCCGGAGTCGGGTGGAGCCGGGGCGTGCCGCTGGACTACCTGAAGGACCTGGCGGAGTACTGGCGCACCGAGTTCGACTGGCGGGCCGCCGAGGCCAGGCTGAACCAGTATCCGCAGTTCATCACCGAGATCGACGGAACGAGCGTGCACTTTCTGCATGTGCGCTCACCCGAACTGGAGGCCACACCGCTCATCCTCACACACGGCTGGCCCGGCTCGGTCTCGCAGTTCCTGGAGGTCATCGGCCCGCTGACCGACCCTGTCGCTCATGGTGGCGACCCCGCCGACGCCTTCCACGTGGTCGTCCCCTCGATTCCCGGGTTCGGCTTCTCTGGGCCTACGCGGGAGCCCGGCTGGAGCCTCGGGCGGGTCGCGGGCGCGTGGAAGCAGTTGATGGCCAGGCTCGGCTACGAACGGTACATCGCGCAGGGCGGCGACTTCGGGGCCGTCATCTCGCAGATTTTGGGCGGGATCGATGGCGAGCATGTGGCGGGCGTGCATCTGAACTTCCTGCCTGCGGCGGGGGCCGGGAGCCCCGAGCAGATGGCGGCGCTCGGTGAGGCCGACAGAGAGAGGTTCGGCCGGATGATGCGGTTCGTGGGTGATCAGTCGGGTTCGATGAAGCTGCAGTCGACGCGGCCGCAGACGGTGTCGTACGGACTGACCGACTCACCGGTCGGGCAGCTTGCCTGGATCATCGAGAAGTTCAAGGAGTGGACGGACTCCGACAAGGTGCCCGAGGACGCCGTCAGCCGGGAGAATCTGCTCACCAACGTCAGCATCTACTGGCTGACCGCGACCGCGAGCTCGGCCGCCCAGATGTACTACGAGGACGCGGCCCTGCTCCCGACCGCGCCCACCCCGCCGCCCCCGCCCGCGCCGCTGGCGACGCCCCTGGCGGTGGCGGTCTTCCCGCACGAGATCATCCTGCCCATCCGCGCCATCGCCGACCAGCTCTTCCCGAACATCGTTCAGTGGACGGAGTTCGAGCACGGCGGCCATTTCGCCGCCCTTGAGCAGCCGGGTCTCCTCGTGGAGGACATCCGGTCCTTCGCGAGGAGGCTGAAGGGCTGACGCTTTCCCGCCTGGCCCGCCTGCTGATCGTCGCAGGCGGGCTTTCCGGATGCGAGCTCGGTTTCTGCTGGCGCGGGTGGCTGCGCAGCGTGATCGGAGACGCTGGTTGGCCGGTTGCGGAAGCCCTACGCGCAGCGGGCTTCGAGACGTGGTCGGCGCACCAGGCGTTTAAGGCGTGCAAGGCGTGCAGGCGGTGACTGATCTGCGAGCGGACCGGGTCGGTGCGGGCCAGGGCGAGCAGCCGGCGCAGTTTCTCCTTGGCGTGCCAGCCGGCCAGGATGTGCCGCCCACAGGTGCCGATCCTGGTCAGGTCGCGTTCCAGGACGGTCCGCTGCTCGTCGGTGAGGTCTTCGGCGGCCGAGGACTTCGACGGCGTAGGCGCGTAGTTCACGCATCGCCACCGGCCAGGAGACCCGATGGTCGCCGGCCAGGCTGTCTCTATGCCCCCGGGCTGCGTCCGAGGAAGGCGACGAGGCGATCGCTGGGGCTGGCCAGTGGCGGCACCGGTACGGGCGCGGCGAACATCGGGTGCCGCATGCCGTCGTGGACCACGAGCGGGGACAGCGTCAGCAGGTCGATGGCCAGCGCCGCCGGAATCGGCCGTTGTCTGCCACAGGCCATGGAGACGTCCCATCCGTGCACCGCGATCTCGACGGCGCTGATGATGGCCATGAGCTCGGCCGCCATCGGATGCCCGGCTATGGCGACCAGGTGACCGTCATGTTCGGCCGCGGTCCAGGCCCGCATGAGCCGTCGCGTACCGTCCTGGAAGGTCGCCACCAGGGCCGCTGCCGAATCACCGTCCGCGTGCCCGTACCCGTCCTCAGCCTCATCCGGGAACAGGCCGACGGAGCCGGAGTCGATCCCCTGCCCGAGCACCTCGATCGAATCGTTGACGTGCCGCAGCAGCGCGTGCAGATCCCAGTCCGCGCAGGGCGTCGGACGAGGCAGGGAACCCGTCGTGACTGCTTTCACGCTCTCCAGGCCGTAACAAACGGCCCGTTCCAGCAGGTCAGCCGACCCGGTCAGCGCCATGAGCCGACCGGCGTACGGGCGGAGCCGAGGCTTGAGGGCAGCTCGAAGGCGGCGAACAGGCCCGGATCGTTGAACGAGACGATCCGCGAAATCCCGGTCCCGGTGACGGTGAGCACCTGCACCGCATGCGCATGATGAACGCCGTCGTCCCCGCGCAGGTACGCCGCCAACGCGGGCCGCCCGTTGGCTGTGATGGCGACCATCCGGGCCACGCCGGGCCCGGCGAAGACGTGCGCGGCGATGAAGCGCCCGACGGCCTCACGGCCGGCGAACCAGGTCCGGTACGGAGGCATCTCCAAGGCGATGTCCTCGCGCAGCAGTCGCAGCAGCGCGGCGATGTCGGCGTTCTCGAAGGCCGTCATGTACTGGTCGAGCAGGGCCCGGTGGCCTGGCTCGTCGGGCTCGGCGAGCTCCTCCTCGGCGGGAGCGACCCGTTCGAGGTGAGCCCGCGCGCGTTGCAGCGCGCTGTTGACCGCGGCCGGAGTCGTCTCAAGCAGGTCGGCGACCTCGACCGCCCGCCAGGCCAGCACGTCACGCAGGATCAGCACCACCCGCTGCTTGGCGGGCAGGTGCTGCAGGGCGGCGATCAGCGCGAGCCGTACGCTGCCCCGCAACGCGACGATCGCGGCCGGGTCGGTCGTCGCCGGGTCGTCGGCCGGACCGGGCAGGGGCTGCATCCAATCGGTTCCCGGCGGCGCGAGCAGCACAGGCCGATCCGGGTCGTCGCTCGCCGCGCCGAGCCCGGACGGCAGCAGGCGGCGGCTGCGGTGCTCCAACGCGGTCAGACACACGCTCGTGGCGATCCGGTAGAGCCAGAAACGCAACGAGCAACGTCCTTCGAAATTGCCGTACGCGCGCCATGCCCGCAGGTAGGTCTCCTGCACCAGATCCTCGGCATCATGGATCGAGCCGAGCATGCGGTAGCAGTGGACCAGCAACTCCTGCCGGAACGGGTCGGTCAGCCGAGTGAACTCATCGGTCTCCGGCATCACCGCCCCCTCTCCGCGGCCGATGCCACACCGATGGTCCCCCTGCCTGCGCCCCGCTCACCTGAACGGATCTCCTCCGCCATCACCGCTCCCCCGCATTTCTGCACAACCGAGCCCATGAGATAAAGACCCCGCCGATGACGGAAATTCATCGCCATCACCACCCAGGTCATGACTCTGCGAGGGCTTCGCATGGCGGCGCGAGCTATGGCCACTCAGGAGACGGAACCAATTGCGGCAGGATGGTCGGCCGCGCGCCTTCGCCTGGCCTACCTCACCATCGCCAACACTTCCGCCGCGTTGCGGTTGCTGCCCATGAGTGATCGGGACAAGGATGTCGAGATTCGCGCCCGAGGACCGGGCCTTCCTCTCCGCTCTCCTGGCCTCGCTGCCCCGCGAGGTTCTGTGCCGACTGCGGCTTCTCGTCCAACCGGACACCGTTCTAACCTTCACGCGGCCACCGCCTATGCCGCCGACCACGGCCAGCCCGACGGTCGCGGTGCCCATGAGAGCCGCCAGCACTGATAAGGCTGTTGCCGCATTTCTCTTCGAGAGCACCGCAGACCTTATGTCTCAGCCTCAGAGGTTACGCCGGGCGGCGTCGCGGGTCAGTCGTTCGGCTTTTCGACGGTGACGATTTGGCTGGCGTCCGCTGGTCCGGTCCGGGCGTCGCCAGCCCACCGTACGGTGTAGGTGTACTCCCCCGCTTCCGGCGTGTCGGTGAACCAGTACGACCCGAAGTCGCCGATCCACGCCCGCCACTCGGCGGCGTCGCCACCGTCGGCGTTGCGAATGCGCTGGACGGTGATCCAGACTCTCCTCGGCGGAGTGGTGCCATCGGCCTGCGACGTTCCGCTGAAGACCAGTGTCGTGCCAGCGACCGCGTTGGTCGGCCCCGTCAGCGTGAGCCCGGCCTTGTATCTGACCGCCGTGGTGACCGAAGCCTTGCTCCAGCGGTGCTCACCGTCACCCTTCCAGAGCACGGTGTAGGTGGTCTGCCCGCCGGTCGGGGGCGTGTCGTTGAGGGTGAAGGTTCCGTCCGCGGCGGTCGTCACGCCGGGCAGTTCCGCAGCGGTGCCGTCGGGCAGCTTGCGGGTCACGACGAGGGGCTGCACGCCCGGGGCCGTTTCGTCGGCGAACGTCAGTCGCCCCGTCATGGTGAGCGGTTGTTGGGCTGTCCCGCCGGGCTCCGCCGTCAACGTCAGCGTGCTCGCCGGCAGGGTCACGTCGTGGAGCCGCCACAGGTAGAGGTGGCCGGTGTCCGACTTCACCAGGCTGTAGACGTCCCGGCCGGCGTACGCGGCGCTTCCGCTCACCATTTCGCCTTGTGGGGGGTTCGTGGCGTAGACCGTGGTGCCCGAGGCCCTGTCGTACAGCGTCATCCCGACGCCCCCCGTGCGTCCGCCCGCGATGTAGGTGCCGTCCGGGCTGACGGCGACGGAGCGCGGGTATCCCTCGGCCTCGGGCCCCTTCTCGTAGTCGCGCACCTTGGCCAAGGTGGTGGCGTCCCACATGGTGAAGGCGTCCGGGAGGGCGAATGCCGAGATGATGTGCGAGCCGTCCGGGGTGACCACGATGTCTTCCAGCCCGTAGTTGCTGTAGGTGTGTCCGTCGATCTCGCCGCGCAGGACGGGAGCGGCCCCGCTCACGTCGTAGACGAACAGGTCGGCCGGGCTGCCCGTGAATTCGCCGACCACCAGCGTGTCTCCAGCTGCCGCGATGTACGGGGACGACTTGAGCAGGGAGGTGTCGGCCACTGCCGGCTGGGACGTCGGTGCGGACAGATCGAAGCCGAGGACGCCGGTGGCGTCGCAGCCGTAGCCGATCCACAGCCGTTCGCCGGTGAGTGCCAGACTGAAGGGGCATCCGTAGGCGGCGAGGTCGATGCGGCGTGTGATCTCCCGCGTAGCGGTGTCGATCTCGGCCACTTCCTTGGAGCCCTGCAGCGCCGCGTACACGCGGGTGCCGTCGGCCGTCATGGCCAGGCCGGAGGCGCCGGACACGCCGGTGATGGTCCCCTGGACCTCGCCGGCGGTGTCGGCGACAACGATGCGATTGTCGATGGACACGGCTATCTTGTCGCCTCCGACCACCAGGTCGCCGCCATAGGCGAAGGCCCCGAGGTCGGTCATGGAATCCTCGGCCGAGGCCGTGGGGGCCAGGGTGACGAGGAGACCGGCGGTCAAGGCCAGAACGCCACCGAGCGCGGCCGGCCATGATGCGGTGGACCTGCGACGTATCGCGGGTAAGAGGCGCACGTGGATCTCCGCTCATGAGAGGTGAAGAAGACGAAACGCCCTGATCAAGCCAGATGGGGACATCTCAGGTCAATATCGACGATCAGTAGTCACCAATGATCATCGACGCGATGTCAGTCACCTACGGTGATCGCGGCAGGTCGAGAGTCTGGTAAGTGGCATCAAATCGTGACCACGGGTGGGTGGGACTGCGGTGGGCAGGCGCTTCGACTGCGCGCGGGAGTGCCGGATGAGTGAGCGCGCGTCACTGCCGCATCGTGTGATGATCACCTCTGAAGAGGCGGGCGGCCAGCTGTTGTTCTGGTGGTATCGCGGCTTGACCGTCGCTCCTACGATGGCGCCTATAGAGCGCGCGGGGGTGGCGGAGGTCCTGCGGCAGGCCTCGCAGTGGCAGCTTGCGGAGGAGCGCTGGGGCCAGATCGACAGGGGGGGGATCAGGACCAGGCTGGGTGACCCGCCGTGGTGGGCGGCACCCGGATGGGCGGCGAGCAGCCGTTGGACGCCTGTGCCGAGCAGCCGCTCGCGCTGCTTGGAGTCCTCATAGGTGGTGCGGTAGCGGCCTCTGCGATCATCGTGCCAGTCAGCCCGTGGTGGCAGCGTCAGGTCGTCCTCCCGCCGCCAGGTGGCCGCCGGCCACTCCGCACCGCGCCGCGCGTCCTCCAGGTACGCCTCTTGCCCGGTGGCGGCGGCCAGATCCAGCAAGAACAGCACGACCCCGGCCGCTCCCGAGTTCAGGGACCGGGGCACGAGCGCTCATGGGGCGAATCTCGGCCAAGCTCATGGCCGGGACTATGGCACTTCCGATTATTTTAGTAGGTTTCGTTGGAACCCGTCAGGCGCGCGCCGGGCATCGTAGCGGCCGCGGGCACCCTCGATGTCGTCGTGGTGCTCAACGGCCCAGTCGATCAGTCCCCAGACCCGCTCGAGCAACGTGCGGCCGAGCGGCGTCAGTTCGTAGTCGACGCGGGGCGGCACTTCGGCGTACACGCTGCGGGTGACCAGCCCGTCGCGTTCGAGCACGCGCAGAGTGGCGGTCAGCATGCGCTGGCTGATGCCGGGAACGGTGCGCCTGAGCTCGTTGAAGCGGCGCGGGCCGGCTCCGAGCTCGTTGACGACCGCCAGGGTCCACTTGTCCCCCACACGGTTCAGGACGTCGCGTACCTGGCAGGTCGTCTCGTCACGCGCCTTGAGCACGGAGCTCGCGCCGCTGGCGGGTCCGTCGGCGTTCATGGGTTCCCTCCGCTTCACTGAGGCAGGAAAAAGTGCCTACTTCCGGTAGGGATTCAGCGTTACTCAGAATGGTGCCAGTTACCAGTCGGAACCATCTCTCATCTCAGGGGATACATCATGTCCGTGCAAACTGTCGTGCCCGACGAGACGTTCGCCGCCCCCGCGCCCGCCGAGCAACTGGACCGCGCGACCGCCGCGTTGCGCGACAACGGCTTCATCGTGCACGTCGTGGACAGCGCCGCCGAGGCCCGCGAGCTCGTCACCGGGCTGATCCCCGGCGGCGAGAGCGTCTTCACCGCCTCCAGCGAGACGCTCCGGCTGTCCGGCATCGCCGCCGACCTCGACGAGTCGGGCCGGTTCGCCTCCGTCCGGTCCGGGGCCGATGACCCCAAGGGCGACGTGCAGGCGGTCGTCCGCCTCGGCGCCACGGCCGAGTACGTCGTGGGCAGCGTGCACGCGGTGACGGAGGAGGGCCACCTGGTCATCGCCTCGGCCAGCGGCAGCCAGCTCGCGCCGTACGCGTCGGGAGCGCGCAAGGTCGTCTGGGTGGCCGGCGCCCAGAAGGTGGTGCCGGACCTGGAGACGGCGCTGCGGCGGGTCCGCTCGTACAGCTTGCCGCGCGAGCACCGGCGCCTCCAGGAGTTCGGGCAGTCGTCCTTCATCGGCAAGATCCTCATCGTCGAGCGCGAGGCCCTGCCGGAGCGGGCCACGGTCGTGCTGGTGCGTGAGCCGATCGGCTTCTGAGCGGGTGCACCGGGACGCCGCTCTCGCCCGGCTGCTGGGCCCTGGGGTCGTGTTCGGCGCGCACGTCCACCTCGAGCGCGTCCAGGGGCACCTCCAGCTCGGCCGCCTTGATGAGGAAGATGTGGGTCACGCAGCTCCCGAGCACGCCGGCCTGCAGTTGGGCGAGGCGGTGCCGAGGTCGTAGCCGGCGACGTCGGGGCCGCTGTCACTGATGAGCTGGCGGCCCCTGATCCTGATGCGCCGGATTCCGCTGCGGCCCTCCGCGGTGACGTGGGCGTGCAGCGGTACCGGCCCGGACGCGGGGGCCGCGCGGCGGGCCATCAGCGCGGTGCGCTTGTGCGACAGGTATTCGCGAAGGGTGGTCATGATCACCTCAGGGTCATGTGGCCGAGCGGGGTGCCGAGCACGGCGCCGTCTCGGGCCCCGGTGAGACGTCGAGCCGGACGCCGAGGGCGGCCAGGTCGCAATGACCTCGCTGCTCTCGTAGTCGTTGACGATCCACAGCTCGCGGTATAACCCATAAAACTAGTAGGAAATGTTGACTTTAGCGAGGTGCCGCCGTAGCTTCGTGGTCATGAGCCCGTCTGAGACGGTGGCCTCGTCCACCTCGACGGCCGCCCCCTCGACCGCCGTTCCCGACGGCGGACCGGAGTCCGCCACCCGGCGACGGCGACCGGCGACACGCAGGATCGTGGTGCGCGTGCTCGCCGCGGCCGCACTCCTCGGCTTGTGGCAGCTCGCCGCGACCGCGGCGGCCAACCCCTCCTTCATCCCCTCCCCCGGCGCCGTGTGGGAGCAGCTCCTGCGGTTGTCCACGACGCACGACGGCATCCGCGGCTACAGCGGCAGCCTGCTCGTCGAGCACCTCGGGATCAGCCTGCGGCGCATCCTCATCGGATCCGCGATCGGCGTGGCAGGCGGGCTCGTCGTGGGCGTCGTGCTCGGCACCGTGCCGTGGATCCGCGTCGTGGCCGAGCCGGTGGTCACGTTCGTGCGGGCGCTACCACCGCTGGCGTACTTCAGCCTGCTCATCATCTGGTTCGGCATCGACGAGACGCCCAAGCTGTGGCTGCTGGCGATCGCGGCGCTACCGCCGGCGGCGGTGGCCACCGCCGCCGCGGTGCACGGCGCGCCGTCCGACCTGGTCGAGGCCGCCAGGGCGCTGGGCGCCAGGCGGCGCGACGTCATCCGGGACGTGGTGCTGCCCAACGCCCTGCCGGAGATCTTCACCGGCGTGCGCCTGGCCGTCGGCATCGCGTACTCGTCCGTGGTCGCCGCCGAGACGGTCAACGGCGTGCCCGGCATCGGCGGCATGGTGCGGGACGCCCAGCGTTACCTGCAGACCGACGTCGTGGTGCTGGGACTGCTGGCCATCGGCCTGTCGGGCCTGCTCATCGACGGCCTTTTGCGGGTCGCGGAGAAACGGCTCATCCCCTGGCGGGGCCGCTCGTGACCCGCCGCACGTCCCTCATGAGGAAGCCGCCATGCGTCTGAGATTCCTGCTGTCCTTCGTGCTGATCACGGTCCTGGCCGCCTGCGGTGACGGCACCGCGTCCCGGGGAGGCGGTGACGACGCGGCGGCCAACCGCATCCGCCTCGCCTACCAGGCGTTCCCCAGCGGCGACCTCATCGTCAAGAACAAGAGGTGGCTGGAGGAGGCGCTGCCCGGCTACCGGATCCAGTGGACGAAGTTCGACTCCGGCGCCAGCATCAACACCGCCTTCGTGGCCGGCAGCGTGGACATAGCCGCGATCGGCTCCAGCCCCGTGGCCCGCGGACTGTCGGCCCCGCTGAACATCCCGTACCAGGTGGCGTTCGTGCTCGACGTGGCCGGCGACAACGAGGCCCTGGTCGTCAGGAACGACAGCGGCGTGTCGGCGATCGAGGGCCTGCGCGGCAAGAAGGTCGCCACGTCGTTCGCCTCGACCTCCCACTACAGCCTGCTGGCCGCGCTCGACCGGGCGGGGGTGCGCGAGTCGGAGCTGACCATCGTCGACCTCGAACCGCAGGACATCCTCGCCTCCTGGACGCGCGGCGACATCGACGCCGCCTACACCTGGCTGCCCACCCTGAAGGAGCTGGAGAAGGACGGCAAGGTCCTGGTCACCAGCCGGGAGCTGGCCACGGCCGGCAAGCCCACGCTGGACCTCGGGGTGGTGTCCACCACGTTCCTCAAGGCGCACCCGGACGCGGTGGACGCCTGGCGCAAGGCCGAGGCGAGGGCTCTACAGCTCATCACCGACAACCGCGCCGAGGCCGCCGCGGCCGTCGCCGCCGAGCTCAACCTGACCAAGGAGGACGCCGGGGATCAGCTCACCCAGGGCGTCTTCCTCAAGCCCGCCGACCTGGCCTCCGCCGCATGGCTCGGCACGCCGGAGCGGCCGGGCGCGCTGGCCGAGAACCTCGTCAGCGCCGCGCAGTTCCTCAAGGACCTGCAGAAGATCGAAGCCGTCCCCGAGCTGGCGACCGTGCGGAACGCCATCTACAACAAGGGCCTGCCCGATGTCCTCACCCCTTGAGCTCGGTACGGAAACCGCCGTCCACGTGGAGGAGGTCGTGCACGTGTACGGGACGGGTGCGGACGCCGTGACGGCGCTCGGCCCGATCTCGCTGGACGTCCCCCGGGGCTCGTTCCTCGTGATCGTCGGGGCGTCCGGCTCCGGCAAGAGCACGCTGCTGCGCCTGATCGCCGGCTTCGAGCGGCCCACCGCCGGCGTCGTCCGCACCGCCGGAGCTCTGCCGGTGCCCGGCGCCGGCGCCGGGATCGTGTTCCAGCAGCCCCGGCTGTTCCCTTGGAAGAGCGTGGGCGGCAACGTCGGGCTCGCGCTGCGCTACGCCGGCGTCCCCCGCGAGGAACGCGCCCGCCGGGTGCCGGAGCTCCTGGAACGGGTCGGCCTGCACGACGTGGCCCACCGCCGGACCTGGCAGCTCTCCGGTGGTCAGCAACAGCGCGTGGCCATCGCCAGGGCGCTGGCGGGCGACAATCCGCTGCTGCTGCTCGACGAGCCGTTCGCGGCCCTGGACGCGCTCACCCGCGAGCGGCTGCAGGAGGACCTGCGCCGGGTCAGTGAGCAGACGGGCCGCACCTCCGTGTTCGTCACCCACAGCGTCGAAGAGGCGGTCTTCCTCGGCAGCCGCGTCGTCGTGCTCACCAGCAGGCCCGGCCAGATCGCCCTCGACCTCGACGTCCCTCTGCCCCGCACCGGCCTGGAGCCCGACGAGCTCCGCCCCTCCCCGAGTACACGGCCCTGCGTGCCACCGTCAGTCATGCCGTACGCGACGCCGCCGGATGACCACCACAGAACAGGAGCGCACATGTCCACACCCCTGGCCGCCAAGCTCACCCTGCGCCCGCTCGGACCGCACTTCGGCGCTCAGATAGAAGGGCTCGACCTGGCGACCGCCGCCGACGAGGAGCTGGCCGCGGTACGAGCCGCGCTCGTCCAGCGGAAGGTGCTCTTCTTCTCCGGGCAGACCCTCGACGAGGACGGACAGGTCACCCTGGGCCGCCGCCTCGGCGAGCTGACCGCATCCCACCCCGTCGTCGGCGGCGTGGACGAGGCGCACCCGGAGATCTACGCGCTCGACAGCGCCGACAACGGCTTCGCCGACGTCTGGCACACCGACGTCACCTTCATGCCCCGCCCACCGCTCGGCTCGATCCTGCGTGCCGTGATCCTGCCTCCCACCGGCGGGGACACGAGCTGGGCCGACAGCCAGCTCGCCTACGACTCCCTTGCCGCGCCCGTACGGGAACTGGCCGACCAGCTCACCGCGGTGCACGACGGCAACCGGGAGTTCGGCTACTACCTGGCCCAGCGGCGCGGCGGCAAGGGCAGCGTCTGGGACGGCGAGGTCGTCACCCGGCTGGACCCGGTGGAGCACCCCGTCGTACGCGTCCACCCCGAGACCGGACGCAAGGGCCTGTTCGTCAACCCCGGCTTCACCTCGCACGTCGTCGGCGTCTCCGAGGCTGAGAGCCGTCACATCCTCGACCTGCTCTACGCTCACCTGACCAAGCCGGAGCACATCATCCGCCACCGCTGGAGCCTCGGCGACGTGGCCATGTGGGACAACCGCAGCACATCCCACTACGCCAACCGCGACTACGGCACCGCCCACCGGGTCATGCACCGCATCACTCTGCGCGGCGACCGCCCGTTGGGGCCATCGTCCCCCCGCTGAAGGGAACGGCCCATCCCCTGCCTGCCGGAGGCGGTGGACGGGCTGGGCCATCTCGGCGAGCGCCGAGCCCGGCGCGACGAAGTCCTCCAGGTCGTCGTAGGGGAAGCGGTTACGCGCCGCGGCCGGTTGCCGCCGGAACCGCTCGAACGCCGACCGGAGCCGCCGATATGGGGCGCGCGGTCATGGCGCGACCCGGCTCAGCGGTGCCCGCTGCCGCTCCCGTTCGGCGACCCCCTCACGGACCAGCGGGATCACATGCCGCCCGAAGTCGATGACGTCGTCCAGGATGTCGTAGCCACGGGCCGAGAGGATCTCGACGCCCAGGTCGTAGTAGTCCAGCAGGGCCTCGGCGACGGTCTCGGGGGTGCCGACGAGCGCCGTCGAGTTGCCCGCACCCTGCGTGGCCGCGGCGGTCGGCGTCCACAACGCTCGGTCGTGCCGTTCCCCCTTGGCCGCGATCTCGAGCAGCCGCTGCGAGCCGGCGTTCTGCGGCGGGCCGGACAACCGGCGCCGGTTCGCCCCCACCCTGTGCAGATCCCCCAGGATGCGCCGGGCCTTCTCCCAGGCCAGCTCCTCGGTCGGCGCTATGATCGGCCGGAACGCCACCTGGAACTTGGGCACGTCACTTCGCCCCGCTCGCAACGCCGCCTGCTTCACCGAGGCGATCTGCTGTGCTGTCTCGGCCAGCGGCTCCCCCCACAGGCAGTAGATGTCGGCCTCCGCCCCGCCCGCCGCGTAGGCGGCCTCCGACGATCCACCGAAGGACACCCTGGGCCGCGGCTGCTGCAGCGGGAACACGTCCGAGACGAAATCCCTGAACGAGTAGTGCTCGCCCTCGTGGTCGAACGGCTCCCTCGACGTCCAGCCCTTCTTGACGATCTGGATGTACTCCCTGGTCCGGGAGTAACGCTCGTCCTTGGTCAGGACGTCGCCCTCCCTGCCCTGCTCGTGGTCGTTACCGCCGGTGATGAAGTGCACCGTCAGCCGCCCGTCGCTGATCTGGTCGAGGGTGGCGAAGGTCTTGAGCGCGTACGTCGGGTAGGACACGTTCGGCCGGTGCGCCAGCAGGATCTGCAGGTCTTCGACCCTGGTCGCCACGTAGGCGGCCACCTGCGCCGGATCGGGGGAGCCCGAGCCGTAGGCGAACAGCACCCGATTCCAGCCGTACTCCTGGTGGGCGCGCGCGAGCCGCAGCGTGTACTGCTTGTCGAAGGAGGAACCCGAGCGCGGAGAGGTCTCCGAGCCGTCATTGGTCCCGCCGATGCCGAGAAACTCCACAGGCATGAGCCGAAACCTTTCCGAGGTTCGTCAGCGAATGGTCTTGTCGTGCGTGGCCGGGAAGGCGGCACTCAGACCAAGGACACAGCCGTACGGCTGCCGCCGGCTACGGCGTGGACGCCGCCGCGTCACGAGATGATCACCTGCGACGCCGCGGGCAGCACCGGCCCGATCGGCCGCCGCGCGCCCGGGGTGCGCCCGTACCCCCAGCCGATCTGCGCGCGGTAACCGCCCAGCAATCCCCGCTCGGCCAGTTCCGTCGCATCGGGCGGCTCCGGGAGCGGGTGCGCGACCGGCGCCACGTAGAGGGCGTCCACCGGGCAGTACGCCTCGCACATGAAGCACGCCTGGCAGTCGCCCTGCCGCGCAGCAGCTCCGGTCGGCGAGGTAGCCGCCCAGGGCCTCCCTGGAGGCCATCGCCTCCTCGCGCGCCGCAGGGTCGGGATCGACGTACCACACGCCGGTGCCGGCGGCGGCCGTGGCACCGCTCGTGCCGAGATAGCCCTTGTCCACCAGGACGACGTCGGCACCCGCCTCGGCGGCCTTGATCGCGGCCCGCGCGCCCGCGGGCCCGCCGCCCGCGACCAGGACGTCGGCCGTGACATCGAGATCGGTCATGCCACGAAGCTAAGAGCAGGGATGTCTAAAGTCAACATTTCCTACTTGACATACATGAATTTCTGCATGCACGATCTGGTTTGTGAAGAGCAGCGAGCTTCTGGTGGCTCGCCTCCACGTCGATCTCAGACGGCAGGCGAGCGCGCTCTGTGCCATGCGGTGACCTCCGGGTCCCGCCATCCCCGTTTCCGCTCGAACACCCGTCAAAGCTTCAGGGAGCACTTCACCATGTCATCCTCGTCCATCCTCGCCATCAAACGCGTCGCCGGGCACATCGGCGCCGAGATCGCCGGCGTCGACCTCGCCCACCCCCTCGACCCCACCACGGTCGAGGAGATCCGCCAGGCCCTGCTCGCCCACAAGGTGGTCTTCTTCCGCGGACAGAACCTCGACCACGCCGCCCAGATCGCCTTCGCCCGCCAGTTCGGCGAGCTCACCCACGCCCACCCGCACGAGGACGCCCCGCCGGAGGAGTTCCCGCAGATCCTCACCATCGACCCGCGCCGCTACGAGGAACGGTACGGCGCGAACTACCGCGAGCTGTACCGCAAGCGGCAGTACTCCTACTACTCCGGCTGGCACACCGACGTCACCGCCGCCGTCAACCCGCCCGCCGCCTCGATCCTGCGCGCCGAGACCGTCCCCGAGTTCGGCGGCGACACCCAGTGGACCAACCTGGTCGCCGCCTACGAGGGCCTGTCGGCGCCACTACGCGACTTCGTGGACGGCCTGCGCGCCGAGCACCGCTTCCTCGCCGGCCACCAGACCACCGACGAGGACGGCAAACTGGTCAAGCGGATCAACGACAACCTGCTGGTCTCCGTGCATCCGGTGGTGCGGGTGCATCCCGACACCGGTGAGCGGGCGCTGTTCGTCAACCCGGGCTTCACCGACCACATCGTCGGCCTCTCGGCTCTGGAGAGCCGTCGCGTCCTGGAGTTGCTGTACGAGCAGATCACCCGTCCCGAGTACACCGTCCGCTTCCGCTGGCAGCCGGGTAGCGTCGCCTTCTGGGACAACCGGGCCACCGCTCACCTCGCCCCGTCCGACCTCGACCACCTCGATGTGCAGCGCACCCTGCACCGGGTCACCCTGATCGGTGACCGCCCCGTCGGCCCCGACGGGTTCGTCTCCGAAATCGTCGCCGGCCGCGAGTTCAGGGCCGAGGCCCTCGTCGTCGCCTGACGACCCGAGATCGTGCGGGCGGGGTTGGGGGTCTCCGCCCGCACCGCGGCGTGCGCGACATTCCGAGCGTCACCATGTTCCAACTGCCGGCAGCGCCCCAGCCCTGGTCCATCACCCAAGCGGCTCCTCGGCGTCGCCCAGCGCGAACGTCGCGCCGGGCATGATCTTCAACTGGTGCGGCTCGCGACCATACCTGGCCAGGCGGCGCTTGACGTCGGCGTAGAAGCGCTTGCCATCCTCCAGCCCGCCGTGCGGTGTGACGATCACATCGGCGTTGGCGGCGGCGAACTCGCGGCCCTCGTCGGAGTCGCCCGCCTGATGAAGGAGTCAGCGAGCCATTCCACGTATGTTCCGGACCTTGTGGAGGGGGAATGCCGCTGATCAACAAGTGGAGTGGATCAACCCGCCCACGGGGGTGGTCTCCGCCAGAGCGTTGTAACGCTCGACGGCGGCCGTCGTCTCCTCCACATAGATCTCGACGCCTTTCTCCATCAAGAGGTCCAGCGTCTCGGGGCAGGTCTGAAGGACCAGCCGCATGCCACGGGAGAGAACGATCGCTTGGCTGCCGTTGTGGAGGAGTTCTTGGACGTCTGCAGGCTGGATGCCGGGAGTGTGCCGTGTGCCGGTCTCGTTCCAGTCCCAGGGCCGTCCACCACCGGGGTAGAGCTTGAAGTCCTTGCCTTCGCCCAGACCCTCGACCACCGTATGGCCCCAGGAGATCTGTGTGATCAGCGGTGATCGACGCTCCATACGGCGAGACTACTTGTCGCCATGTCGCAGGCATAAGCCTGGCCCCGCCTGATCGTCTCGTCGCCGTCGTCCCACCCGTCAGGGAAGCGGGCCAAGGGCGGGAGGCGAAGGTGGAGCTCCCCACTGGAAGAACGACCTTCACCTCTGGCCCCTGGTCTGCTCGGCTCGTCCCGGGCGACGGTGGCGGGAAGAGCAGGCTTCCACCTCAGCCACTGTTCTCCTGGCCCGGTGGCGATCATTCCGAACCCTGAGGCTCCCCGCCGGAGGCATATGTGAGATAACCCCAGAGTTCGTTGAGTGGTCGGGCGTGGCCATAGCCGCAGGACCTGGGCTTACTTCCTGGGTCCCTGGTTCTTTCGACATCGCGCCTGTACGGTCACGGCCGCGGGCGCCGTGACCTACAGGCGCAGCATGTCAGACCGTGAGGGCGGCCGCCGCTTCACGGTAGATGACATTCGGGTCCTCGGACAGCCATGCCTTCACCTGACGGCTCCAGTCGTCGGCGAGCACCTCAGGCCGGTGTGCCTCAAGGCCGTCGAGGGCCGCCGCGACGATCGCCTCGGGGGCGCTCTTGTCGCCGTTGTACCAGGCCATCATGTCGGTGTCCGCAGCGCCCAGGTGCAGGCCCGTCACCAGCGTGCGCTGGTGGGCCAACTCCAAGCGCACGCTGTTGGTGAGCGCCCACTCGGCGGCCTTCGCCGCGTGGTACGCGCCCGCGCCGTCGAAGGCGAGCCACGAGATCGCGGACAGAACGTTGAGGATCGCGCCGTCGGCCAGCTGGGGCGCGAAGGCACGGATAACATTGAGGGTGCCATAGAAGTGGGTGTCCATCTCGCGGCGAATCGTGTCCAGGTCCCCGGTGACCAGATTCGCCCCGGTAGAGATTCCCGCGTTGTTGATGACGATCTTGACTTCAGGTGCCGCTGCCGCTGCGGCGGCGACCGATGCCGGATCCGTGATGTCGAGGCGCAGCGGGACGACCCCGGGTACGTCGATGAGCTCCGGGCGGCGGGCGGTGGCGTACACCTTGCCTGCGCCGCGGTCGAGGAGAGACTGGACGAATTG
The DNA here is from genome assembly GCF_031570565.1 of Nonomuraea sp. 3-1Str. Taxonomy (NCBI): domain Bacteria; kingdom Bacillati; phylum Actinomycetota; class Actinomycetes; order Streptosporangiales; family Streptosporangiaceae; genus Nonomuraea; species Nonomuraea sp. 3-1Str. Next base: position 41,947 of record NZ_JALHBK010000029.1, on the reverse strand, counting down.
CCGTCCCAGGCCCCGGTTGGCTCCGGTCACCAGCACATGTGCTCCGTTGATCTGCATGCGGCTAGGCTAAAACCTGACGTTGACGTCAGAGGCAAGTCTTGTGGTGGAGGTCACGGTGCGCATCGGCGAGTTGGCGGCAAGGTCGGGCGTCAGCCCGCGGGCCCTGCGCTACTACGAAGAGCAGGGACTGTTGGACGCATACCGGAGCGACTCCGGGCAGCGCCACTACCCCGAGTCGGCGGCCGACCGTGTCCAGCTGATCCAGATGCTTTACGCGGCCGGCCTGTCCAGCCGGACCATCGCCGAACTGCTGCCCTGCTGCGAGGCCAAGGTCAGTACTCCGCAGTCGCGTGCCCGGCTCGCCGCCGAGCGCGATCGCATCGATGCCCAGATCGCCGCGTTGACCCGTACCCGTGACCGCCTGGACGCGGTCATCCGGGTCTCCGGAAGCCCGGACAGCGGCTGCACGTGGATCGCGGACCAGGACGTCGCCGCGGAGGCGGGTCTCTCCGCGACGCCGTGATCGCCATAGCCAGGTCGGACTCGATGCCAAGACCGCGGTCCGTTACACAGAGAACGCCCGAGCACTCCTGACGACCGCCGCAGAGCAACAAGATCCCGCCGGTTCCCGCGAACCCAAGGCTCCGAATCACTCATGAAGCGTGCAGACCCATGGGTTTATCGTGAAGACCCTTCGGTTCGCACGAACTTTGGGACTTCAAGGGGCCCCGGTAACAATCGCCGAATTCCAATGCCGCAGGTAGGAGTCTGGCGGACTGCCATAAGTCCCAGGCATGTCGGGTCGCTATCGTCCCTGCTGCGCCAGTAGGGCATGCTCCTCGGTTGGGGAGAAACCATTCCACAGGGATGGCTCGCCGCGCTCGCGGTCCCAGGCCAAGACGTCGGCCGCCGTCACCTCTAGCGGGGTCGCGGGCATGCCCGCCATTGACGAGCGCCCCGGCGCGTTCAACGCGGTGGGTCCTGCTGAGCCGCCCACGCTCGGAGCACTCATCGAGACCTGTGCGCTCGTGGCGGGCACTGAAGTCGAGATCGTGCCGGTGTCACCCGACGTGGTGCCAAGCAACTGCACCACCAGGCGCGCCAAGTCGCGCGAGTCGATGATCTGCACCGGCTGTTCGGGGTCTGCCGGCAGCGCCACCGGCCCGCCGTGCGAGGCCCGTCGAACCCAGTACGTGAACATGTCCGATGGGTCGTGTGGCCCGGCCACCTTTCCCGGCCGCTCGCGTTCACCGAAGTGGCGTGGACAGGCGGCGTCGGCCAGGATACGCTCGAGCTTGGTAAAACAACCTGTCGGGTGTTGGACGGTCAGAATGTCGCTAGAGTCCGTGCCGCCGAAGTATGCGCAGCTTGTGCAGGCCCTTCAACGGCGTATCGAGGCGGGAACCTACCCGCCCGGCTCCATGCTCCCCAGTGAGCACCAGCTCATCCAGGAGTTCGGCGTCTCCCGGCCCACCGTCGTGGCGGCGCTTCGGGTGCTGCGCGAGCAGGGCTGGATCGAGTCCCAGCAGGGCAAGGGCCGCTTCGTGCGCGGCCGTCCCGCGATGGCGTCGGTGGAGTCCAACCGCACAGGTCAGGCGTACCTGACCAGTCCGGAGACGGACGCTCCCGGTGAGCTGGTCGAGGCCGGCGCCATGGCGCTCCCCAACCGGGTGGCGGTGCTGCTGGATGCGCAGCCCAAGAGCAAGGCGTTCCTGCGCCGGCGACTGGTCACCCGTGAGGGCGAGCCGAGTGAGCTGGTCTCACTGTGGCTGCCCCTGGAACTGTCCGAAGGCACCGACCTGACCAGCGGCGAGGCGTTGCCGCAGGGCATCCGGCAGCATCTCCAGTCACGCAAGGGCGTCCGCTTCGATCACATCGTGGAGCAGATCACCGCGCGCATGCCCACCGCCCTGGAGGGCAAGCAGCTCGGCATGCCGAAGAACGTGCCACTGCTGGCCGTCTTCGGGGCTGTCCGTGATGCTTCGGGTCGCCCGCTGGTCGTGGTGGAGGTGTTGCTTCCGGCCGACCGTCACGAACTGGAGGACGCCTACCCAGTGGCGTGATGGTCCTCTCTATGTGCAGCGCCAGTCCCAGTCGCTGCCATGCCTGTCGTGGACCTCGACAATCACCCGGCGGCCTGCCGCGTCTCCTGAGCCTTCGAAGGACAAGGAGATCGTCGCGTTCTCCTCGGCTCCTTTGATGGTGGCCTTGCGGTAGTACTTCCGGATCTCCTCCTGCGTACGTTTGGTCTGCAGAACGATCCTGATCCGGTAGTCGCAGTAGTCACCGTTGCCTCCGAAGAGGGTCCGCCCGAAGTCCGTCTCACGCTGGTCGGAAAGCTCGCTGGTCTCTGGCGGGAGCGGATAGGTCACTACCCGCTCCAGCAGAGCATCCAGGCGGTCGTTGTCACGCCAGACGGGCGGCATGACGAACGCGAGCACCAGGACGAGCACGCCGATGAGGGGTAGGACTAAGCATCCCCACGTCCACCGCGTCATGATCGTGACCATAGGGCACAGTCGTGGAGGCCCGCGACAAGCAGACCGGTGAGCTGGTCTGGCAGCTCGCGGTCATGGACGGTGACCCGACCCTCAAGCCCGCCCAGGAGACCGTCGCGGTCAAGATCCTCAGCCCGGTGCAGCCGGTCCCGCCCATGCCGGGGCTGATGTGAGCGTCATCGGAGTTGGCGTTTCTCATCAATGTCTGCCGAGGCCGAGGCGATCATGACCATGCCCGTCGCACGCACATGCCGAGTTCAGGGTGTTCGCGGGAGCGTGGACGCGATTCCGGTCGTGCCGATGAGTTTTGTGCGGATCCGTGGTCGATACGGCTGGACACACTGACAGCGGTGGGCCTGTGCTGGGAACGTCCAGCGCGGGAGGAAGCACATGGAGGTAGTGATGAGCGTCGACGACTCCAAGCAGGAGCACACCATCCGGGCTGGCGAGCAGGGGTCGCGGGTGAGCGGTCCCAGGGTGTTGGTGGCGGGGGCGAGCATCGCGGGACCCGCGCTGGCCCACTGGCTGCGCCGGCGGGGGGCCGAGGTGACCGTGGTGGAGCGGGCTCCTGAGCTGCGTCCCGGCGGGCAGGCGGTGGACGCGCGCGGGGTCGCCAAGGAGGTCATCCGGCGTATGGGGCTGGACGCGGCGGTGCGCGCGGCGTGCACCGACACCGCCGGCGCGCACACCGTGGACGCGGACGGCAAAGTGCTGGAGACCTTCCGTGCCGACGACGACGGTGGCGACGGGTTCATCGCGGACATCGAGATCCTGCGCGGGGACCTGTCCCAAGTGCTTTACGACGACACCCGCGACGGCGTCGAGTACGTCTTCGGCGACCGGATCGCGGGGCTCGCCCAGGACGCGGACGGGGTCGACGTGGACTTCGCGGGCGGCGACCGGCGGCGCTTCGACCTGGTGGTCGGGGCCGACGGGTTGCACTCGGCGCTGCGAGCGATGGTCTTCGGGCCGCATGAGCGATTCCTCCGCCACCTCGGGCACGTGCTGGCCTTCTACAGTGTGCCCAACGAGTTCGGGCTGGACCGCTGGCTGTTCGAGCACCAGGACCAGGAGTCCGGGCGCTCTGCCCTCCTGCGGCCCATCCAGGACGCCACCCGGGCGATGGCCATGTTCTCCTTCGCCTCGGCCGACTTCGACGTCGACTACCGTGACGTCGCGGCCCAGAAGGTCCTGCTGCGTGAGCGGATGGCGGGCCTGGGCTGGTTGGCCCCGGACATCCTGGCGCACCTGGACGACACCCCGGACTTCTACCTCGATCAGGTCGCCCAGGTGGTGATGGACCGCTGGTCGAGTGGACGGGTGGGGCTGCTCGGGGACGCGGCGTTCAGCTCCTCGCCGATGTCGGGGCAGGGCACCGGGCTGGCGCTGGTCGGCGCCTACCTGCTGGCCGGAGAGCTGGCCGCCGCCGGCTGGGACCCCGACGCCGGGTTCGCCCGCTACGAGGCGCGGATGCGCTCGTTCGTCGAGGCCAACCAGGAGATCGGCCGGTTGAACGCGCGCAGCCGCGGCGTCCCCGGGCCTGAGGCCGAGCCGCTCCCCGATTTCGCCGGCGAATGGTTCACCGAGCTGGTCGGGCGCGCGATCAACGGCGTCGAGCTGCCCGACTACGCGGGGGTGCCGGACTCCGCGGCCCCGGCCGGATCGCCGATCACCTCGTCGGCCAAGCCGTAGGTGTCACATGACGTGTCGAGAGGGACCACGCTTCGGTGGGACACCGCCGGACGACCTCCGCTCATGCCGCGTAGTGCGCGTTGGAGCGCCCGTTCGGCGGCCACGCCACGTTCCGATGAGGCGGTGTCGACTCGGATAACTGACCAGTCCACGAGAACGAATCCGTCCAAGGTGTTCCCAGGCAACTGGAATGCGCAACCCGGTAGCCCGCAACGCGTGCGTCTGGAGCGGCTTTACAAGGGGGCGAAGGCGCCTGACGGCAGGACGTGGTATTCGAAGAACGTCGCCGAGAAGGACCGTATCTGCGAGCAGGATTTCCCGAATGCGGCGGCGCAGGGCAAAGAATGCGATGAGTTCCCATTCGCAGTGGCATATGAGGGTGCAGGGAAGGGAGACGGAAACTACTCCATTCTCGCTCTCGACAGCAGCCATAATTCCAGTGAAGGCCGGCATCGCGCCGTCTTCTTCGCTCGATACAGAGTAGGAGGCGGAAACCCTACGGACAAGCCAGCGACTTCTTCGGCCCGGAGCGCCGACCGCCGGATGTCGGGGAAGGTCCCCGGCATCCGGCAGCGGCCGATCAGATCAGGCTCAGCGCAGGTTGAACAGGCGGGTGCTGGTCTGCTTGAGGCGGTTGCCCTGGGTGTCCCAGGCTTCCACCTTCAGGCTGACCGCGCCCTTGGTGTCGCGGAGCGACGGGTAGCGGGTGGTGGCGGTGTAGGCGCCGGAACGGTCGCGCTTGACCGAGACGGGCGTCCACCGGGCGCCGTCGTCGGTGCTCATCCACAGCTTGAGTCCGGCGATCTCGGGCATCTTCGCCGCGGACGGCGAGTGGTAGGCCTCGACGGTGAAGGTGTGGGATCGGCCGGCGCGGACGGTGTTGTCCAGCGCCAGGCTGTCGTCCAGGTCGTAGCCGGCGAAGACGACAGGTGTCGGCCGGCACTGCTCGGTGACGCCCTCGACGACCCAGTACTTGCAGAACGATCCCGGCAGCACCTGGTCCTTGGCCGGCGGAGCGCGGAACGTCCACTCGGTGTCGTGCTGGGCGTTCTTCGCGGTCAGCCGGTAGGTGCCGGAGCCCTCGGGCAGGGTGAACGCCGGCATGTTGTCCAAATAGGGCGCCTTGACGCGCGGGATCTCCGTGCCGTCCCGGTAGAGGTGGAGGTCGTAGTCCGGGGTGAGATAGGCCTCGCCCTTCCAGAAGCTGCTGCTGGTCGGCTGCTTGTCGGGCGTGCCCGCCGGGGCGAACTCGGCCCAGAGCGTGTCACCCTGCACGCAGATCGTGCACACCAGGTCGATGCCCCGGGTGGACAGGGGCGGCGCGTCCTTGTCGGCGAGGGCGTAGACCTTCTCCGCCGCGGTCTGGGCGCCCGGCGTCAGGCCCGCGGTGAACCACTGCTGCCGGGTCCGGCCGGGCCGGTCGAACACCTCTACGCGGAAGCGGGTGTCGTAGAAGACCGTCGCGTCGAGGCTGGCCGAGGACATGCCGTGGGAGTGGATGACCTGGGGATCGAGGGGCCCGACCCATTCGGTCTGTCTGGCCGGTCCGACGAAGCCCGTCGGCGCCCAGAGAGAGGTGGCCGTCGTCGTGTCCGTGACGTCGTCCTGCTTGTACATCGATCGGTAGCTGTTGAAGCTGGTCGGCTGGGAGGCGTGCACGTCCATGTCGATCTGGGCGAGCTGCTTGCTGGTGAAGGTGTAGTGCAGGGACTTCGGCACGCTGCCCTCGGAGTACGGCTTGAGGACGTAGGTGTAAGGCGTGAGCGGTGTGCCGGTCACCTGGACCGAGACCGGTTCGCTCGCGATCCGCGTACGCAGGCTCTGCCCTTCCTTGCTCGACAGGGAGACGTTCGGGATGCTGATGGGCTTGGGGTCGCCGGTGTTGATCTCCTGATAGACGCCGATCGGCAGGGAGCAGCGGCTGCTCGTCGACGGGAAGACCGCCACTCCGGCCGCACCGGCCTCCCGCAGGCGGATGATCTGGCTGATCATCACGTAGCAGTTCGCGGCGCCGTCGGACGCGAGCCCCGTGTCCATGAGCGCCAGTTTGCCACGCAGGTCCTTCCCGGCGATGTCCTCGGGCCGGGCTGTGCCGACGTCGACGACCGGCAGGTTCTGCGTCCCGGTGAACGGCTTCCAGTCGGGCTGGTTGTTCTGGCGGGGCGCGTTGTCGAAGCCGATGTGCTGGGGGGCGACGGGGTTCAGGGTGATCGGCTTGCGCCCGCCCGTGGTCATCGTGACCTGGGCCTGCCCCAGCGTCCATTGGCCGGCGAAGCGGAACTTGCCGGTGGTGACCGGCTTGGTGGGGATGGCCCACACCTCCGCCCACGCGCTGGTCTCGAAGCCCGGAGTCACGGTGGTGCCGTACGTCTGGCCGTTGGCGATGGTCCGCTCGGTGCCGACGACCCAGATGTTGTTCAGCGGCTCGGCCGGCTTCGGGGTGCTGAAGCGGAACTGGGAGGCCTGCCGGGCGTCGAGCGTGATCTCGGTGTCACCGGTGACGGTGATCTCCGGGTTCATCAGGAACGTCTCGTTGTCCCGGTCGTCCTCGTCCACCGTGCTCAGCAACTGCAGCACCGAGATCGTGCCGGCCGGAACCCGGGTGATCGTGATCCCCGTGGACGACACCACGGTGTCGTCCAGGAACTTCTTGTCGCCACCGACGTCGAGGGTCTGCTGGAACCACGGTGTGGCGGGCCGGCCGTCCCTGCCGATGGTGTGGACGGTGAGCTGGAACAGCGGCGCCTCGCGCACCACGCCCACGGGGGTGGTCAGCTGGACGCCGTCGGCCGCGGCCGTCACGGCACCGGGGTAGGTGCCGAACTCCAGGCCGGTCGTGTCGAGGGTGACGGTCGTCGTGGCGGTGCCGTTCGCGGGTACGGTGAGGGTCGGATCGGCGCTCAGCCTTCCCTCCACCGCCTTCCCGCCGGCGGTGCGCAGGGCGGGAGTGAGCGTGAGGGTGACCGGCTGGTCGGTGAGGTTGGTGTAGGACAGCTCCCGCCGCAGGGGCTCGCCGTCCTCGGTCAGCGAGCCGAAGTCGATCCCGGCGGTGGTGGCGAAGACCCGCTGGGTGTACGCCTTGGCCAGGTCCACCCGGCCGGCGCCCTGCTCGTAGGCGCTGAAGCCGTCGTCCTTGGCGGTGGACATCAGCGCGGTCTTGAGCAGCGGCCCCTTCCAGTCGGGGTGCAACTGGGCCATGATCGCCGCGGCGCCGGCGACGTGCGGCGTGGCCATCGAGGTGCCGGACGCGCTGGTGTAGTGCTCGTCGAGGGGCGTGCCCATCGTGGTGCCGGCGGCACGCGCGGCGGTGATGTTCACGCCGGGCGCGGCGATGTCGGGCTTGAGCCCCGAGTCGCCGAATCGCGGCCCTCGGCCAGAGAAGTCGGCCAGTTGATCCTTCTTGTCGACCGCGGCGACGGTGAGCGCGGCTTCGGCGGCCCCGGGCATGGACACGGTCCCTGCCCCGGGACCGGAGTTGCCCGCGGCGATGACGAACAGCGTCCCGGTGGTGGTGCTCAGGTCGTCGACCGCCTGGCTGATCGGGTCGGTGCCGTCGCTGGGACCGGCGCCCAGGCTCATGCTGACGACCTTGGCGCCGCTGGTGGCGGCCCACTCCATGCCTTCGATGATCCAGGAGTCGAGGCCGCTGCCGGCGTCGTCCAGCACCTTGCCGACAACCAGTCGCGCGCCCGGCGCCACGCCCTTGCGCGTGCCGCCGGCCGCCGCTCCGGAGCCTGCGATGGTGGAGGCCACGTGGGTGCCGTGGCCATGGCCGTCCTTGACCGACGGTGAGTCGGGGACGAAGGACTTGGAGTCGGCGATCTTCCCGTCGAGGTCGGGGTGGGTGGCGTCGATGCCGGTGTCCAGCACCGCGACCTTCACGCCGGTGCCGTCGTGGCCCCCGGCCCAGGCCGTCGGCGCGCCGATCATGGCGACGCTCTCGTCCAGGATGGCCTTGACCTTGCCGTCCAGCCACAGCTTGGCGATCCCACCACTCAGCGTGTCCGCCGCTTTCAGTCCGGCCGAGGGCGCGGTCCGTACGGCGTTCCAGAACGCCCCCGCCTCCGCCTTGGTGACGCTCACGGCCGAGGCGTGGATGCTGTCCAGGCTGTGGGTGGGGACGCTGGCCGGGATCGCGTCGGCGGCCCGCTTGAGCGCCGTGGCCTCCCGGTCCGCCGGGTACTGCACGATCACCGGGACCTGCTTGGTCCGGTCGTCGGCGTAGCCGTTCTCCGCCAGATACTTGACGTCGAACAGCCGCCGGTCCAGCCGCCCCGCCTGGATGGCGGGCATCGCGTCGTCGGGAAGGACGAAGACGCTCTCGGGAGTGGTCTGGGTGATCAGCCGCGGCCGGTGGCCGTCCTGGCGGGTGGCGGGCTCGGTCTTCACCTCGTAGCGGCCGCCGGCGGACTGGGAGAGGGTGACCTTGTCCCCGCTGACCAGGGTGATGGCGTGCGGGCCCGGCCCCACCCCGCTCAGGGTGACGGGGGCGGCGGGCGGCGGTGCGGCGGCCGCTCCCGCCGCGATCGGCGGCAGCGTAGCCGCGGCCAGCGCGAGGGCCGACGTCACCAGGATGGCGCGTCTCACGCGGTCCTCCCTGGAGCGGACGGCCGGAATCTGTGCTTGAGCATGGCGGAGGGAGGCCTTTCTACACGATCGTGGTGACGGGGTGGAGCGGGGTCACAGAGGCTCGAAGCCGTCCGGCATCTGGGCCTCTTCGGTGACCGCTCCGATCGGCTCCTCGGGCCGCGGGCAGTGAGCGGGCTCCTCGTCCGGCGGAGGCTCGGGTGCGTCCTGGTCAGACATGTGCCAAGTATCGGCGCGTCCCTATCCCCGGGATATGGGGGATATATGGGGAAAAGCTCCCCAACTTTCCTGCTCAGCCCTCTGGGGTGGGAGCCAGATGACGGGCGAGCTCCCGGCGGGAAGCCGCGCCGACCTTGCGCATTGCCGCGCTGAGATGCTTGTCGACCGTCTTCGGCGACAGGAAAAGCTCTTTGGCGATCTCCTGGTTGGTCAGCCCCTGCGCGGCCAACCGCGCCACCTGCTGCTGCCGCGCGGACAGCGCGTCGCCCGCCTCCCCGCGCACCGCGGCGGGGGCGGACGGGCGGACCCCCCACCGTCGTGCCAGCCGCGTGGCGCGATCCAGGTCCCATCGGGCGCCCACCCCGGCGTACGCGCTGACGGCGGCCGTGAGAGTGCCGGCCGCGGCCGGGTCTCCCAGGGCGAACAGGCAGGCCGCCGCCTGCTCGTTCGCCTGCGCCTGCTCGTACGGCGCCGACAACCCGCCGAAGGCGACGGCGGCGGCCGTGAAGTGCGCCACGGCCTCGTCCCACCGCTGCTCCGCCGCGGCCATGAGGCCGCGGGCCTGCCGAAGCGCCGCCGGTGCCAGCGGCGCGTCCAGCCCCGGCAACCGCGACTCGTACCGGTCCACCAGCTCCCGCGCCCGCTCCGGATCGCCCGCCGCCAGCATCGCCTCGGCCAGCGCCGGCACCGCACGGACCCCGACCGGCCAGAAACCCCTGACCTCCCACATGGCGACGGCCGGTTCGACCTCCACGACGGCCGCGGCGGCCTCACCCCGCGCGGTGGCCACCCGCAACAGGACGCTCACCAGGAACGGGAGCAGATCGGCGTCCCCCATCAGCCGCACCCGCCGGACGACCGCACGCAGGAGATCCTGAGCGGCGTCGAGACGGCCGGAAGCGGGCGCGAGGCAGGCCGCGAGGGCGTCCAGGGTGACCAGCTCGGTGGGGCGGTCGCTGCGCCCCTGACGGAGCGAGTCGATCGCCTCGCCCAGACCGTCCCAGGCGCCCTGGCAGTAGGCCGCCACCGCGAGTGAGGCCCGGCAGCGGAACTCCGCGCCACCGGTGATGTCAGAGCCGGGCGCACTGTTCAACGCCAAAGTCAGCAACCGCTGCCCGACCTCGTGATGCCCGCTGAAACAGGCTTCCTCGCCGATGGAGCGGTAGGCGTTGACCTCCCTGCGGCGCTCGGCGAGCCCGCCGGTCTCCCGGATGACGCGGTCGGTCAGCTCAGCCCAGCGCGGATCGCCGACCACCGTGAACACCATCGCCACCTTGCTCAGGACGAGCAGGCGGATCTCGGCGTCGCCGACCTCGGTCAGCGTCTCCAGCGCGCCCTCCAGCCACCTCAGCTGCGCGCCGGACGACGCGTCCAGAGTGGTCTGCATCCCCAGGGCCACCATGGTCCAGGCCGCCAGCTCCGGCCGGTCGGCCAGGTCCTCCAGCGCGTCGACGAACGTCCGGGTCCGGCGAGCCGGGTCCGTTCTGGTCACTTCCAGCTGCATCCCCAGCAGGAACCTCAGCTCACCGCGGACCGGCCCGGGAGGCAGGCGATCGAGCGCCCGGACCAGCAAATCGGTGACGTCCGGCAGGTGCAGCAACTCCGAGGCAGCCCACCCCAGCCTGATCGTCATGGCCGCCCGGCGCTCGGGGTCGAGCTCCGCCCGGCGCAGCACGTCTTCGAGGAGCCGCGCCGCCTCGGCGATGTCACCCAGCTCGAAAGCCTGGTCGGCGGCCTGTACGGTCGCCTCCACCCAGTCCCCGACGCGACCGGCCTGCCGGAGATGGTAGGCCACCCGCCCCAGCGGCACCGGGCGCAGGCCCCGTACGACGGTCGCGGCGGCGGCGTGCAGCGTCTGCCTGCGCCCCAGCGCGATCCCCTCGTGCACGGCCTGGGCCGCCAGCACGTGCCGGAACCGCACCATCCCGTCCCGCTCGACGAACAGGCCGGCGTCCAGCACCTCGTCCACGCCGTCGGCCGTGTCCGGCTCCGACAGGCCGGTCACGCCGGTCAGCACCGCGACGGGCGAAGCCAGCTGGAGTACGGCGGCCGCCTCCGCCACCACCCGCGCCGCGGGCGACAGCCGGCCCACCCGCTCCTGCACCGAGGCGCGCACCCCGCTCGGCACGTCCAGTGTGTCCAGAGTCCGGCGCGCCCACCCTCCGGCCCATGGGATCACCGCCCCGCGTGAGCGCAGCAGCGCCAACAACTCCTGGATCGCCAGCGGTAACCCTGAGGCCCGCGCGCACAGATGGGCGGCGAACTCCGCGGAGACGTCCGCGCTGCCCAGGATCGCGCCCGCCAGCTCGCGGGTCTGGTCCTCATCCAGCGGAGCCAGCACGATGTGCTCATGGGTGAGCGCGTCGGCGGGGCGCGCGGTCAGCGCCCGCACGCCGGTCGGCGCCTCCTCGCCCCGGTAGGTCAGGACGACCGACAGCGCACCGGGCGGATTGGCCAGCAAGTACGCCAAGAACTCGGCCGTCTGCTCGTCTGCCCAGTGCAGGTCCTCCACGACCAGCAGCACGGGGCCCAGCGCGGTCAGCACCTCGCTCAGTCCGCGGAACAGCCGGTGCCGCTCGACCGCCCGATCCTCCAGCGCCTCGGGCTGCGGCGGAAGCACGTGCGCCAGCTCGGGAAGCAGCGTCCGCAACGCACCCGCCACCGGCGACAGCTCCGCGCCGGCCAGGTCCGCGGCCCTGGTCCGCAGCGCCTCGACGACCGGCCCCAGCGGGAACGGCTCCCGGATCTGGCCACACCCGGCGTGCAGGATCCACCGTCCGGAGAGCTCCGGGCGGCTCAGCAGCTCGGCCACCAGGCGGGACTTGCCGATCCCTGCCTCACCCTCGACCACGACCACCGAGGGCGGCACCGTCACGGCGGTGATCAGCCGCCGCAACTCCGCGTCGCGCGCCACCAGAATCGGAGAGACCACCCGGCCCAGAGTCTTGCGCCCATCCGTGCTCATCCGCCTCGCATCCGGTCACCGACCTCAGCCGGTCGGCCCCCGGTCGTGGTGACGACATTCAATCCCCTTGCTTGACGAATGTCACCTATCGCACCGAACGCGACCTCTGCCTACGACGTCACGGTCCCGGCCAGTACGGGCTGAACAGGGCGAACCGGTTCGGCAGACCCAGCCAGCGACGAGCCTACGAACAGCAAGATCAGCCGTTACGTCACGGCTTCACCTCCGTTCTGCTGGGCGCACGAATAGCCGAGGTTGGACGACGAACCTGACGGCGCAGCACGGCGACCTCGTGCCGCAGTACGAGGATCTCCATGTTCTTGGACGCGTCGCTACGAGCCAGCAGCGTCAGCCAGCCCACGATGCGGCAGAAGATCAGGTAGAAGAGACGGAGCGTCACGAGCCTCGAGCATGCCGGACCCAGGCCACTGCTCCGACCAGGAAGACGAGACAAACCCGCAGCTCACGGCCGTGAACGCGGAGTATTGACACCCTTCAGGGTGGCAGAACTGGTCGACGGTCTCTGTTGGTGCGAGCGGGGTGAGGGGAGTGCGCGACGTGTACCTGACGTTCAAAAGCGGCCAGCTCTGGGACTTCATCAACATCAGCTGGTTCCGCTTCGGCCACTGACGTCGGGCCCGTGGTGAGGGAATCGGCCGGTCCCGAGGAAGCTCCTAACCTCTCTCTGTAGCGGCTGTCAGCTGCGCAGACGGGCCGCGAGCCCGTCGAGGACGATGCCGAGCTGCCGTTCGAACCGCGGGTCACCGTCGTCGCGGAGGTGCCCGGCGGCCTTGACCAGATCGGCGCCTTCGCCCAGCCACGCGTCGCGCTCGGCGAGCGAGTACCGGGCCGGGTCTGCGCCGGCGGACTGGCTGCGCTCCTGCTCCTCGATCACGAAGCCGACCACGAACGCGGTGACCAGGTCGATGGCGTCGTCCGCCTCGGCCAGGGAGAATCCGGCCGCGGTCAAGCGCGCGAGCCAGGACTCCTTCGCCTTCACCACGTCGGGGTCGGAGAAGCGCGTGCCGCTGAAGATGCGCGCTCCGTCCCGGTGGCGCAGGTACTCCGAGCGCAGGACGCGGGCGTAGGCGGCTACGTCGTCACGCCAGCCGGCGCTGGGAGCGATCGCTGAGAGGGCGTCGGTGACGCGGCGCATGACGGACGTGCTCATCTCGTCGAGCAGTTCCTGCTTGTTGCGGACGTGCCAGTACAGCGCGGGGGCTCCCACGCCGAGCCGGGAAGCGAGCGCACGGACGGTGAGAGCGTCCATGCCCTTCTCATCGAGCAGCTCGAGTGCCACCGCGACGATCCGCTCTCGCGTGATGCCCTTCGCCACGGTTGACAGCTTAACAAAGTTCAGGAATGGTGGGCGACACCAAAAACGAACTTAGTTCAGGAGCGTGTCATGCGTGCTGCGGTCGTCAACACTCCAGAATCGACACCCGTCTGCGCGGACTTCCCCGACCCGGAACAACGGCCGGGCCGGGCACCGCTGAGACTCGTGGGCGCGGGTCTGCACCACGTCGTCCGCGGGCTGGCTGCTGGCCGCCACTACGGCAGCCACCAGGCCTACCCCCTCGTGCCGGGCGTCGACGCCGTGGCCCGGACCGATGACGGGCGGCTGGTCTACACGGGCCTTGCCCGGTCGCCGTGGGGAACGATGGCCGAATGGCTGGTCACCCCGTTCGAGGTGGAGCTGCCCGCCGGGGCCGATCCGCTCGCGGTCGCCGCCGGCATGAACCCCGCCATGGCGGGCTGGATACCGCTGATCACCCACCACAAGGAGGTGGGCGAGCTCGGCACCGTGCTGGTGCTCGGGGCGACCGGCATGTCGGGCAGCCTGGCCGTGCGGGCGGCACTGTCCCTCGGCGCGAAACAGGTCATCGCGGCCGGGCGCGATCACGAGGCGCTGGAGCGGCTGCGCGGCCTCGGCGCCGTCACCGTTCCGCTCGCGGCCGCGGCACCCGACGCCAGGGCGACCGCCCTCGCCGCCACCGTCGCCGAGGCGCAGCCCACGCTCGTGCTCGACTTCGTGTGGGGCCCCGTCGCCGAGGCCACCTTCGCCGCACTGGGAAAGACCGGCACGGACGACGACAGCGCGGCCATCGACTACGTGCAGATCGGCTCACTCGCCGGAACCGAGGCGGCGCTGCCCGCGGCACTGCTGCGCAGCCGGCGGATCCGGATCAGCGGTAGTGGCACGGGCTCGGTCTCCAAGGCCGAGATGATCGCCGAGTTCCCCGAGATCATCGCCCGGTTCGCCGACGGCACCTTCCACGCGCCATACACCGACTACCCGCTCAGCCGCGTCGGCGAGGCCTGGGCGCACCAGGGCCGCACCCGCGCCGTCATCGTCCCGGACTGATCGGACCGACTCGAGGAGCACGGAGGACGGCATCGTGCAGAAGCGCGCATTGGTCGTCGGGCTGGGGATCGCGGGCATGTCTGCGGCGATCGGGCTGCGGCAGTTGAGTTATTTCGAGGAGGCCGACGCGTCGGCGCGCTTCCGGCTGCTCTGCACCTCGGTGCTCACGCCGTTCCTGACCACGACACCACGACCGTTCCCGTCCGGACCACGACAAGAGACGGGCGAAAGGGAAACGACATGACCACCACCCCGTTCACCGGCGGCTTCACCCCCGTCACCGAGGAGATCACGGCCTTCGACCTGGAGGTCACCGGTCGCATTCCGGCCGAGCTGACCGGCCGCTATCTGCGTAACGGCCCCAACCCGCTCGGCCTCGACGACCCCACCGCCAGCCACCTGCTCACCGGCGAAGGCATGGTGCACGGCCTGCGGCTGCGCGACGGCCGCGCCGAGTGGTACCGCAACCGGTGGGTGCGCAGCGCGGCCGTCGCGCGGCGGCTCGGCGAGGAACCGCGTCCCGGGCCGGTGCACGCCGGCATGGACTTCTCCCCCAACACCCATGTGATTGGGCTGGCCGGGCGCACCTTCGCGACGCAGGAAGGGGGAGCGCGTCCATACGAGCTGAGCTACGAGCTCGACACGATCGGCGTGTGCGACTTCGGCGGCGCACTGCCCGGGGGGTACACCGGCCACGCCCACCTCGACCCGGTCAGCGGCGAGCTGCACGCGATCTCGAACTTCTGGGGCTGGGACTATCACCAGCACATCGTCATCGACCCCAAGGGCGTGGTGACGCAGGTGACGAACATCCCGGTCCCCGACGGGCCGATGGTGCACGACTTCGCGCTCACCGAGCGGTACGTGGTGATCTATGACCTGCCGGTGACGTTCAGCATGGCGCACGCGCAGAAGGGCTCGCCGCTGCCGGTCGCGTGGAACGAGGCACATACGCCGCGGCTCGGCCTTCTGTCGCGCAGCACCGGCGAAGTGCGCTGGTTTGAGGTGGAGCCGTGCTGGGTGTTCCACACGCTCAACGCCTACGAGGACGGCGACGAGGTGGTCGTGGATGTGGTGCGCTACCCCAAGCGGTTCGTGGAGGGCCGGCTGGACCTCGGGGGCTCGCCCACGCTCGACCGCTGGCGCGTTAACTTGCGTACCGGCCGCGTCGCGCAGACCCGGCTGGACGACCGGGCGCAGGAGTTCCCGCGCATGGACGAGCGCCGCACCGGCCGGCCGTACCGCTACGGCTACACCACCGCCACCCTCGACGTGGAAAACGTCTTTTACCCCGGCGACACCCAGCTGGAGGACATGCCCGACGAGGCGTTCGACAACACCTTGATCAAGCACGATCTTCAGGGCGGCACGCACGAGACCCGGCGGATGGGGCGCAAGGCGTACGTGGGCGAACCGCTCTTCATCGCCGCCGGCGAGGAAGAGGACGACGGCTACGTGTTCTCCTACGTCAACAACCCCGACCGGGGAGCGGCCGACCTGGTGATCCTCTCCGCGCAGGACTTCACCGGCGAGCCTCTCGCCACCGTGCACCTGCCCGTCCGCATCCCGCTCGGCTTCCACGGAAGCTGGATCGCCGACTGAACCGGAATGCTGTGAGCTGGTCACGTGTGTTCGAGGGGGGCGGGTCGCCTGCACGAAGGTGACCCGGCCGAACCTGTGGTCGGCGTGCGCGACCTCTCGGGCGTCGCCGAACCCGGCCTCGGCTAGCAGCGCAACGATGCCGTCGCCATGGTTGCGGGCCATGACTGGGCTGTGCGCCACGCGGGAACGGATGAGGCGGGGCAGGTGCTGGAGGGCGTGGGCCAGGCCGTGGCCATGACTGTGCGTGGGGTGGCCAGCGTCCGCGATGTTGGACGCTGGGCCGCCGAAGTCGACGACGGTGACTCTCCCTCCGGGCCGCAGGGCATGCAGTGCGTCGCGCGCGAACGCGGTCCGGCCGCCGTCATCGACGCTGACCCGCGCCCGGCTGAGGCGATCGAGCACGCCGAAGGCGCGGGCGCGGCGGCGGTGGCGTAGTTCCAGGTCGGCGAGCTGGCCGCCGGGGGTGCCGGTGACGAAGCAGGTGAAGCGGTGTCCGTCGAGGTCGGTGAAGCGCAGTTGGGCGCCGGGGTGCGGGCGTTCTTTGCGGACGATGACGCGCATGCCCTTGGGCCATCCGGTCAGTTCCAGCAGGCCGGTGAGCTCGGCGACCCACGCGCCGGGGCGTGGCTGGCGGTCGGCGTTGTAGGCGGGGGTCCAGGCGGTGGCCGGGAGCTTGAGAATGGCCTGCGCGATGTAGTCGGTGATGGTGAAGCCGATGGAGTACTTCAGCCATCGTCCTGGGCGGGTGAGCCAGGCGAGGAACTCGTGGGTGCCGCCGCCGGAGTCGGTGCGGATGAGGACGTTGCGTCGCAGGTGTTTGGGAAGCTGGGCCAGGGCGAGGCGGGTGGTCTGGATGTGGTCGGCGGCGGTGTTGGAGCCGGCGTTGCCGGGTCGCAGCATCAGGGCCAGGGGCTCGCCGCCGCTGTCGCCCTGGTGGTCGGCGAAGGCGGTCATCGGGTGGAAGCCGTAGCTTTTCTTCCATGTGGGGGTCGCGTGCTGCTTGTCGGAGTGCGAGATCACGATGGTGGCGTCGAGGTCGACGATCACGGGCTGGCCATCTGTTCCGGGGGCGTGAGCACCGGCCAGGTGCCAGGCGCGCCGGCGTGCGGTGGCGCGGGCGGCGCGGATGGCCTTCAGCGCGCGGGCCTCATCGGCGGCGAGCCGGTCGATCAGGCGCGAGACGGTCGGGTCGGAGGCGACGGGGCCGAACAGCTCAGGCTGGAAGCGCAGCACGGCGATGTCGGCCAGGCAGTCCCCGCCGAGCGCCAGGGTGAGAGCCAGGTCGGTGATGATCTTTGCAGGGTCGTGCACCGCTCGGCCGGGTCGCCACCGTTCCAGCTGCTGGGACAGGTTCTTGTCCAGTCCGGTGATGCGTAGCGTCTGCATCAGCAGCAGACCACCGCCATGGGAGACCAGCCCGCGGCCATCGGCAGACACGGTGATCTTGCGGCGAGAAGCGATAGAGTTCACTCGGAAAGTGCCTTCTGATCTGGGATGGGCGGGGCCTTAGACAAGTCCGATCCTCCCAGCTCAAGAGCACTTTTCTTATGTGAATGATCAGGTCGGCTCAAATTCGCCGTGAAAGCCGCAGGTTAATGCGAACAAGGCTGGATAGCCCTATGGTCGACAGGCGCCGCGAGCTGTGATCGGTGGGCGCGGCCAGTCACCAGCGGAGGGTGCCGTTGTCGTCGAAGAATCCGCCGGTGGGACCGTCGTCCGCCAGTGTGGCGAGCCTGACGGCGATGGCGGCACCGTCGTCGGCGGTGCGGGTGAGCGGCAGTCCGAGATGCTTGGTGAAGTCCGTCGCGCAAGGGCCCGGCGAGCAGGCGTTCACCAGAATTCCCGCGCCGCGCAGTTCCTTGGCGTACTGGACGGTCAGGGAGTTCAGAGCCGTCTTCGAGGGCGGGTAGGCGGCCTGCGCCGGCAGCTTCGACATGTAGTGATTCGGGTCGGACATGGAGGCCAGCGACCCGATCTCGCTGGACATGTTGACGATCCGGGCCGCGCGGGACCGCCGTAGAAGCGGCAGCATCGCGTTCGTCACCGCGACGACTCCGAAGAAGTTGGTCTCGAACACTGCCCGCACCACGTCGAGGTCGGCGCCGGAAGGCGTCAGCGGCGACGGGACCCCGGAAACACCGGCGTTGTTGACCAGCACGTCGAGCCGACCGTACATGTCCTCGACGGTCTTGGCCGCGTCGTTCACGCTGGCCTGGTCGGTCACGTCGATGGTGATCGGGACCACGTCTCCGCCCACGTCCCGCAGCGCGCGCGCCGCGTCAGCACTGCGTCTCGGATCACGCGAGCCGAGAAGCACCGTCATTCCGAGAGCGGCCAGCCGCCCGGCGATCGCGTTGCCGATCCCTCTGTTGGCTCCCGTGATCAGAGCGATGGAAGGCACGTTGTCGGTGATGTCAGTCATGACATCGAACACCATCATCGGCAGGACCGCTGAGCAATGACAGGCGGAAGAACAATCAGTACCTTCAAGGTATGGATCCACTGCAGACGCGGGCGTTGACCTATTTCCTGACTTTGGCCGAAGAGTTGCACTTCGGCCGTGCGGCGGACCGCCTGGGAATCGCCCAGCCCCCGCTGTCGAGGTCGATCCGCAGCCTGGAGACTCAGCTCGGCGTCACGCTTCTGGAACGCACCAGCCGGCGGGTGAGGCTGACCCCCGCTGGAGAAGTCCTGCGCGACGAAGGACGGCTGGCACTGCAGGCCATGGCCGCGGCGGCTCATCGGGCCCAGCGAGCTGGTCGACTCGATCCCGGCCTGACCCTGGTGATGAAGCCCGGAGGCGACGGGGGTCTGCTGCCCGCCATCTTGGCGGCCTACGAGTCACGGCCGGGGGCGCGCCCGGTAGACGTCGTCGTCTGCGCGATCCACGAGCGCGCCACGATGCTCCGCGACGGCCGGGCCGACGTCGGACTGCTGCACAGTCCGAGTCCACACTGCGATCTGCGCGGCCTGGACTCCGAGGAACTGCTGGTCGAACGCCAGGTCGTGGTCGTGGGCGCTCGGCACCAGCTGGCTCAGCGGTTTAGCGTGCGGCTTGCCGACCTCGCAGGCGAGACGCTCGCCACCCATGAGGCGGCGGCAGCGGGCGAGGCCAGCGTCCGCGACATCGATCAGTTGATGCAGCTGATTGCGCTGGGGCGGGCGGTCGCCCTGGCCCCGGAGTCGGTCCGTGGCCAGCTTCGGCCGGACTTGGTCTGCGTCCCGGTGCTCGATGCCCCGCTCATCTCGGTCCTTCTTGCCTGGCCGCAGCAGCACCGATCCCTCGCGGTGGCGGAACTGATCCGCACGGCCGTGGATGTCGCCGAAAGTCATCGCGCACAGCCACAGGAGGCATCGGGATGACTACGTCCCTGTGACGAAATGCCGGGGCTAAAACGCCATCGGTTGGTCAACAAGTCGCACGCGGGTCGGCTCGGACAGCGAAGCCGGGCCACAGCTGCTGGATGCCCTCGCGCGCGGTTGCCTGGTCCGCCTGACGCCCCGTGAGAAACTGAGCCCTGTGGATCGGGCCTTCCTGCCTATCGCTGCACCGCCTTAGTTGGTTGAGGGCGGTGGGGGTGTGGTGTGAGCGTCGGGGTCAGCAAAATGGAGGGCGCACGCACAGTCGAGGACTTCCTCGGGTGAGCCTGAAGGGTAGCCGCTGGGCAGGAGGCTGTCCTGGTAGATGCCCTCGCAAGGAAGGTAGATTGCGAAGGCCCAGATGTGCGGGAGGCCTTGGAAGCGCAGGCGGCACAGCCGCGCGTAGGCACCGCCGTGCAGGCGCGCTTCGACATAAGCGAATCCGCCGCGGAAACGCACGTCGATCCCGGACAGCTGCCAGCGCGAACGAGCGTGGTCGTTCAGGCGCTGACGCAAGTGATGCTTCATCGACTCAGGCGGATTCTTCGGCATGCCGCTCATCGTGCCCTCCAAGAGATCAACCACGCTGCTCGGTGAGCCAGGGTGAGGAACGAACCCGGTCCGGGCGTTCGGTTGGTACGGCGGTGCTGGGGTGCGGTGCCCGGCCCGGTGTCCCGCCGCCGTCCGGGACCGGCCCCCGGGCCGCACGCCCGGACGGCGGGCGGGCGGAGGGCCGGGGGTACGGCGGCGCGCCGCGCCGCCGCTTGATCACCTATGAGAACAATTCGGCAAGTCCCTCGGGCACTATGAGCCCTGGTCCCCGAGCAGATGCGTATTGGCGGCACGCGCGGCATCGGCGAGTTCTGGCAAGGTGATGACCGTGACTCCGGCGGCGGTCAGGGCCTCGGTGCCGTTGGCGTCGATGACGAAGGTTGGCGGTTCCTTCCAGGCGGTCACTACGCGAGGGATGCCGGCGTCAAGGATGAGCTGGGTGCAGGTTCTCGGACGGGACCGGCGTTGAGTGCAGGGCTCCAGGGAGCTGTAGAGGGTGGCTGTCTTGAGGCGTGGATCGTCGGCGGCAACCTTGGACAGAGCCGACTCCTCCGCGTGGACGTGTGCGTCCGTCTCACGCGAGTAGCCGCGGCTGATCTCGTTGCCGTGCTCGTCGACGATGACCGCGCCGACCGAGAAGGCCGTCTGTGATGGCGGGCACTGGTGGGAGAGGTCGATCGCGGTGAGCAGCCATCGGCGGTCTTGTTCGGTGCAGGCGCTGGGGCCGGTCATGAGGTCTTACTACCCGAGGATTCTTTCGGCAGATAGCGCAGGAGCACGACGTCGTCCACGGCCCGTACTTCGGCAAGTGCCATGCGGTGGCCGACGCCGCCGGGGAAGTCGCCGGGATTGACGAAGCGGGGCGGGTTGCCGTCGCCGACGAAGATAGGAGCGATGGCGAGGTGGATCTCGTCAGCCAGCCCTTGGGTGAGGAACTGGGTGTGGATGGTGCCGCCGCCCTCCACCATGAGCCGGCGGATGCCGTGCTGGCTGAGATCGTCAAGCATGCGACCGAGGTCCACGGCGGGACCGAGGCTGACCACGCCGGCCAGGTCGCCGAGGGCTTCGCGGAGCTTTGCGGCGGCGGAGTCGGGACAGTAGACAACCTTCTCTCCGCCGTGGTGCCAGAACTTCAAGTCGGGGTCGAGGTCGCCGCTGTTGGTGATAGTGACCTTGAGCGGGTACGGGGGAAGGCCCTGGGCGGCACGCTCGGCTCGGCGGGCCTCGGAGTTGACCAGGAGGCGGGGGTTGTCGCGGCGCATCGTCGTCGCGCCGATGAGGATGGCGTCGCTCTCGGCCCGGACCTGCTTTTCCGCACTCGCACAGGCGGCGTGATCTCGGGATCGGCGTACGCGAAGGTCTGGCAGGAGGCTCGCACGTATGCCTTCACGCCCGATCAGGTCGCCTCTCCGCTGGCGGGCAGGTCATACGACCTTCGGCACGCGGCCGTCTCGCTCTGGCTCAACGCGGGCGTGCACGCTCCGGAAGCGGCCGAACGGGCAGGGCACGGCGTGGACGTGATGCTCCGCGTCTACGCCAAGTGCATCGACGGCCAACGAGACGTCGCCAACCGGCGCATCTTGGAAGCACTCACGGCGTGACCCACCACGCCCAACAGGACCCCGGGACACCTCGGGGTCCTTTCGCCGTTCCGGGGCCCGAAACCGCCGCGCCGACCTGGGGAAACGCTCCTGCGCGCATTCCGCGTATGTTCCGCGACCACTGGCACAGGGCTGCTCACGGCGGCCTCCCGCTGCCTGCCGCCCCACAACGCCGATCATGCAAAAGACCAGCTCAGACGGTGTTTGAGCTGGTCTGGTAAGCGCGCCCTGCAGGATTCGAACCTGCGACCGTCGGATTAGAAGTCCGGTGCTCTATCCAGCTGAGCTAAGGGCGCTCCTGCCTTATTGTGCATGATCCTGGGACCTGTCATGCACACGTTTTCCCCGTGTTCGTCCACCCAACCTGGCGGCCCTGGGGGATGTTGCCGACCGAAATGGCAGGCGTGGGGCGTACAAATGGGTCTAAGCTGTCGTGGCATGGTCGCGACGCTCCTGCACGAGATCCCCTTGCAGGGCGGGGACGTGACCGACGGGGTGGTGCGCGTCGGGGACACCGTGCGCAGGCCCGCCGGATCGTTCACCCCCGCCGTCCACTCTCTCCTGCGCCATCTTGAGGCCGTAGGGTTCGCGGGAGCGCCGCGGGTCGTGGGGATGGACGGGCTGGGGCGGGAGATCCTCACCTACGTCCCGGGGACGACCGGGTTGAACGCCGTGACCGCCACCGATGAGGCTCTGGTCGGGGTGGCCGGGCTCTTACGGGAGCTGCACGACGCGACCGCCGGGTTCCCGTTGGGCACGCGCGGGTGGCAGGCCGGGTCGAACGACGACGCCGCCCCCGAGATCGTCGGGCACTGTGACGTGACGCCCGACAACGTGGTCTTCCGCGACGGGTGCCCGCGGGCCTTCATCGACTTCGAGCTGGCGCGGCCCACGACACGGCTGTTCGACGTCGTCACCACGCTCCGCCACTGGGCGCCGATCGCCGATCCGGTGGACACTCCCCCGCTGCTGCACGGGCTGGACGTGGGTGGGCGGTTGCGGCTGTTCTGCGACGCGTACGGCCTGCCGGCCCGCGAGCGGCGGCGGCTGCTGGACCTGGCCCGGCTGCGGTTCCACCGGTCGTACGAGGTGATGCGCGCACGGGCCGCGACCGGCGGCGGATGGGCGCGCATGTGGGCCGGAGGGGCCGGCGAGCGCATCCGCCGGGCGGCGGCCTGGCTGGACGCCCACGAGGATCAGCTGCGCAGTCATCTGGTCTAGTCTCCGGTCTCCGTCTGCTGGTTCACGGCCGACCGGTGTCCGGTGGTTCCGGGTTCCGGGTGGCTGCCCCTGGGTGCGTCGGGGTGTCCGGTGCTGCCCCACTACGCGCCGGGTCCGGGCAGTGGGACAGTGATGGGTTCACATGTGTGAGAGGGCGGGGTTATGGGTGGGGTCGGTCGTGCGGGCTCGGGCCGGGGACGGGCGAACACGCGGGCGAGCGGGTGGGCTCGGGTGGGCGGGGTCGCCGCCGGGGTTGTCGTCGACGCTCTGGTCGGTGACCCGCGTGCCGGGCATCCCGTCGCGTTGTTCGGGCGGGCCGCCGCCGCGTTGGAGCGCCGCCTGTACGGCGACGCGCGCGTGAACGGCGTCGCCCACGTCGCCGTCTGCGTCGGCGGCGCCGTCGCGCTCGGGGTCGCGGCCGAGCGGGTGTCGCATCCGGCGGCGCGGGCCGTTCTGACGGCCGCCGCCACCTGGGCCGTGCTCGGCGGCACCACGCTGGCGCGTGAGGGAGAGCTCATGGCCGACGCGCTGGAGGACGGCGATTTGCAGAGGGCCCGCGAGCGGCTGCCGCACCTGTGCGGGCGCGACCCGTCGGAGCTGGAGGCGCCCGAGCTGGCCCGCGCCACGGTGGAGTCGCTGGCCGAGAACACCTCCGACGCCGTCGTGGCCCCGCTCTTCTGGGGGGCCGTCGCCGGGGTTCCGGGGCTGCTGGCGTACCGGGTGGTCAACACGCTGGACGCGATGGTGGGGCATCGCTCCCCGCGGTACGAGCGGTTCGGGTGGGCGGCGGCGCGGCTCGACGACGTGGCCAACTACGTGCCGGCCAGGATCACGGGACTGCTCACCGTGCTCGCCGCTCCGGCGCCGGGCCGGGCGTTGGCGGTCCTGCTGCGGGACGGCCATCGGCATCCGAGTCCGAACGCGGGACGCTGCGAGGCGGCCTTCGCCGGGGCGCTCGGCGTCACGCTCGGCGGGGCGAACGTCTACGGCGGCAGGACCGAGCACCGTCCCACGATGGGCGACGGCCGCAAGCCCGCGGTGGGGGACGTGCGCCGGGCTGTCCGGCTCGCCCGCTCCGTCGGCGTGGCCGCCTCGGCCCTCACCCTCGTGGCGGTTTCGGCGATCGCCCTCCGATCTGGATCAGGAAAAGCCTCCCTCCGATCCGGAGGAGCCCTGCTCCGACTGAACGGATCGGGCAGATCAGTCGAAAGTGCTTAAATACGGCACCGGCGGCTAGATCAGGCGGCTCGCGTTCGTGAGGAACCAGAAGACCACCGTGATGATCAACGCGATTCCGATCACCACTTTCAGCGTGCCGCCGCTCGACTGTCTTTTGACGGGGACGGCTCTCATCGAGTCGCGCCATGCCTGACGTGCGGAGACGATCGACTGGAAGCGCCGGCCCGCCACGAACAGGGCCAGCGCGATGATGATCAATAAGATGACGACCCGGCCGTCGGAAGTGTCCACGCAGCGGTCCCTCTCAGCGTTCAAGAAGAAATGCCCCCGCACATGTGGGCCCCACAATACTCAGATAATGAGCGTTGGGAAGTTATTTAGTTCGCCGCCATTTACCGGGTATTCGACTGGTCGGAGCGCTCGACGCCGACCGTGATCTCCTTGCCCAGCCGGTGGCCGCCCAGCAGGCCGAGGTCGTCGCCGCTCCAGAACCTGCCCGGGTCGTACCAGTTCGGCCGCCGTCCGGCGGGCAGCAGCCCCATCTCCTGGTACGTCACGGCCACGACCTCGGCGCAGTACGCGCTCTCCAGTGCCCGCTCCCCCCGGACCCGATCCCGCAGCAGGCGCGGCAGGCGCGGCAGCCGGCCGCGGGCCCAGCGGCCGGCGAGCCGGGCGGTGCTGGGGAACGGCGTGCCGTCGAGCCGGGCCACCGTGCGCAGCGCCGCGTCCTCCATCTCGGGTGTCGCCTCGGGTTCGAGCTGCCGCAGCCAGGGGCGCTGGCCGTACCGGTCGGCCCAGACCGTGACGGCGGCGCGCAGGTCGTGGAGCTGCACCCCGCGCTGGTGGGTTCCCGACCACAGGTCGGGCAGGGACCTGCCGAGCTCGGCGTGCCACATCATCGGCGGCATGTCCTCCACGACGATCGCCATGCCGACGTGGTTGACGGGACTGTTGGTCATGGTCTGGATGGCGCGGTCGGGCACCGACCGGCCGCGGAAGACCCACAGATCGCCTGTCCTGGTGAGGTCGACGGCCTCGTCGAGAGTCAGCACATCGCTAGCCTAGGCACATGCGCTGGTGGAAGATACTCGGGCTGGCCGGGGTCGCGGGGGTCGCGGCCACGGGGGTGGCGATCACGCGGGCGGAGCGGCGGCGCCGCGCCTACACCCCGGAGGAGATCAGGCGACGACTGCGCGAGCGCATCGAAAAGGGCGAGCCGGTCGAAGAGACCTGAGCCGTCAGCCGGAGGGCCGCAGGTCGTGGACGAAGGCCACATCCGGGTAGGCGGGGTTGTCGTCGTAGCCCTGGATGCCGCCGAGGTAGGCGCGCTGGTAGGTGACGACCCACGGCAGCGCGGCGGCGGCGTGCCGGTCGAGGATGCGGGCGGTGGCCTGCCGGAAGGCGCGCTGGGCGCCCGCCCGGTTGGTGACGGTGAGCCGCGGCAGCGTGTCGAGCAGCGCGTCGGTCTGCGAGTCGTCGAGGTAGGTGAGGTTGAACACGGTGGGGTTCTCGCCGTGGAAGACGTTGCCGAACCAGGAGTAGCCGTCGGCGTAGTCGGGCCACCAGTACATGACCAGGATGTCCTGGCCGCGTTTCTTGCCGAGGTCCCACTGGGCGTTCCACTGCATGGCCTTGGCGTCGACCGTCACGTTGAGCGGCTTGAGCGTGTCCGCGAGCCGGGTGGCGAGCAGCTTCTCGTCGGAGTCGCCCTCGGCGTAGGTGAGCGAGAGCCGCAGCGGCCGGCCGCCGGGGCCGTAGCCGGCCTGCCGCAGCAGCTCGGTCGCGGCCGGCAGGTCCTGGCGGGGCTCGCGGCCGGGGACGTGCCCGGGCAGCCCCTTGGGGACGATGCCGCTCAAGGGTGAGCCGGCGCCCTTGAGCGCCCTGATGATGCCCCGGTAGTCGACGGCCTTCTGCACGGCGCGCCGTACGCGCACGTCGGCCATCGGCCCCCCGGCGGTGTTGAAGAGCATCATCATCGTCTGGAACGACGGGCTGCGCGAGGTGCGCACGCCCGGGGTGGTCCTGGCGCGGGCGTACAGGCGGGGGTCGAGCCGCTCGACGAAGCTGGCCTCGCCACGCAGCAGCATCCGCCAGGCGTGGTCGGGGTCGGGCACGACGCGGTACTTGACCGTGCGGTAGTGCGGGCCCGTCCAGCCTCCCCAGTAGCCGTCGTACGCGGTGAGCGTGAGCTCCTCCTCCTTGCCCTTGCGCCAGGTCTTCACGGTGTACGGGCCGGAGCCGGCGTCCTTGCCGTCGCGCAGCCAGGCGCGCAGGTCGGTCGCGGCCTTGGTGTCGTAGACGTAGGCGGCGTAGCCGGAGGAGGCGACGAGGTCGAGCGGCACGGGGTACTTGAGGCTGAAGGTGACGGTCAGCGCGTCGTCGGCCCTGATGGCCTCGACGGCGTCCCAGATGTAGGAGGCGCCCTGGCCGAGCTTCATGGTCCGGTCGATCGACGCCTTGACGGCCTGGGCGTCGACGGGCCTGCCGGTGTGGAAGGTCACGCCGGGGCGCAGCTTGAACGTCCACGTGCGGCCGTCCACGGACGAGACCCAGGAGGTGGCGAGGCGGGGGGCGGCCTTGGCGGTCACCGGGTTCCACATCGTGAGGGTCTCGTACACGTTCTGGAAGGCGATGATCTCGTTGGAGTACGAGCTGGCGGGGTCCCACTCGGTGATCACGTCGAGGTTCTGCACGTGCACGAAGGCGGAGTCCCCACGCGGTGTCTGCCGGACGGCCACCTCGGCGGGGATCGAGCACGCCGCGATGGACAGCAGCAGGGCGGTGGCCGCTGCGAGACGACGGCGCAACGCATCTCCCTCTGTGACCCGGTCTACGGCGAAACCTACTGCAAGATCATCATAGACTGTCCAAAAGTCCCGAAAAATTAGGACTTCGAGAGATCGAATTGCTATTCTCATGCGTTGTCCCGTCCGGGGTTCACCAGCAGGGGACCGACCGGAAGAGGTGCCATGGGTCGCAGACGCACGATCCGCCTGAAGATCATCGGCCTGCTGCTGGTTCCGCTCGCCTCGATGGTGGTGCTGTGGGGAGTCATCACCGCTGTGACCGCCACCGAGAGCCTGGAGCTGCGGCAGTACAAGACGCTCTGGACCAATCTGCGCCTCCCGGCCTACCAGCTCACCACCGAGCTCCAGCGGGAGCGCCTGGCCTCGGCGCGGCTGCTACGCCTCAAGACCAACTCCACCGAGTCGGACGTGGTCGCGCAGCGCTCGCGCACCGACGCGGCCAAGGAGCGGTTCAAGCAGCTCTCCAGCGCGCCCATGAACACCTCTGACCGGATCCACGCCCAGGTCGAGGCGGTCCTCGCGCAGCTCGGCCGGCTGGAGCCGATCCGGGGCGAGATCGACGCCGGCCTGGCCGCCCGGCTGCACGTGGTGGAGACGTACAACGGGATCACCGACGCCCTGTTCGGCCTGCACCGCAACGTCGCCTTCGTCGACGACATCCCGATCTACGAGCAGTCCCGGGTCATCGTGGACGTCGGCTACGCCCGCGAGCTGCTGACCAGGGAGCAGGCCCTGGCCGCCGGTCCGACCACGACCGCCGAGCGGCGGCTGTTCACCCAGATCGTCGGCAACCGCCGCTTCCTGCTGGACCAGGCGCTCGGGGAGCTGGACGCGGGCCTGCGCGAGACGCAGGTCTCGCTGATCACCTCTCCGGCGTACCAGCGGATGCGCATCATGGAGGACCAGATCATCGCGGGCGACGCGCCGGCGGGCTGGCTGAGCACCACCGAGACGCTCAACAAGTCCTTCCAGGACGCCCAGTTGCAGGCCAGCAGCCTGCTGTCCGAGCGGGCCGAGCCGGTCGCCGACTCGGTGCTGCAGCGGGCGTTCCTGCTGGCCGGCACCTGCTTCGTGCTGGTGATCGTGTCGATCGGGTTCTCCCTGCGGATGGGCAACCGGCTGTCGCGGGAGCTGGCCGCGCTGCGGCAGGCCGCGCTGGAGGTCTCGCGGGAGCGGCTGCCGCAGGTCGTGGAGAAGCTGCGCCGGGGCGAGACGGTCGAGGTGCCCGCGCTCTCGGTCACCAGCACCACGACCGAGATCGGGGACGTCGGCGAGGCGTTCTCCACGGTCCAGCAGACGGCCGTGGAGGCCGCAGTGGGCCAGGCGCAGCTTCGCGACGGCGTCGGCCACGTCTTCCGCAACCTGGCCCGCCGCAGCCAGACCCTGCTGCACCGCCAGCGCATCCAGCTGGCGGACATGCAGCACCGGGCCACCGAGCCGGAGGCCCTGGACGACCTGTTCCGCCTCGACCACCTGACCACCCGCATGCGCCGCCACGCGGAGGGCCTGATCATCCTGTCCGGCGCGACGCCGGGCCGCGGGTGGAGCAAGCCCGTGCCGCTGATCGACGTCGTGCGCGGCGCCGCGGCGGAGGTCGAGGACTACCAGCGGGTCATCGTCGAGCCGATGCCGGGCCAGCGCCTGGCGGGGCCGGTCGTCGGTGACGTGATCCACCTGATCGCCGAGCTCATCGAGAACGCCACCGTCTACTCGCCGCCGCACACGCCGGTCCAGGTACGCGGTGAGGTGGCGGCCCGCGGCTTCGCCCTGGAGGTGGAGGACCGCGGTCTCGGCATGAGCCCGGAGGACATGGCCGAGCTCAACGCGAGGCTGGCCAGCCCGCCCGAGTTCGACCTGGCCGACAGTGACCAGCTCGGCCTCTTCGTCGTTTCCCGCCTGGCCGCCAGGCATGACATCCGCGTGACGTTGCGCGGTTCACCATATGGAGGGACCACCGCCATCGTGCTGATCCCGGCAGAACACGTGAGCGACCCGCCGGCCGAGCCGGAGGAGAGCGCCACGGAGAAGGAACCCGCCTCGGAGCCCGCCAGGGAAGGCGCTCGTTCGATCCGGGTGGTGCAGAGTGACTGACGAGCGCTGGCTGGACGAGGACGCTGGCCCGATCGTCCCGGCCTACCTGCTGACCAAGGGCCGTACGGTGCCCGCGAGCGAGGCCATCGACCTCATCGCGGTGATCATCACGGCCGGTGGCCTGGCTCCGCCCGTCGGGCTCGGCCCGGAGCATCTGATCATCATGCAGAAGTGCACGACGCCCACCCGCCTCGTGGACGTGGCGGCGGAGCTGGGCCTGCCCATCGGTGTGGTCCGCGTGCTGGTGGGCGACCTGCACGCGCAGCAGCTCGTGCAGGTCGAGCACCCGCCGCCCGCGCCGGACGCCAGCGTGCTGCTGGAGGTGATCAACGGCCTGCGGGCGCTGTGACCAGGAGAGCCCGGCGGTTCAGCAGCCCGAACACGGCCGCGAAGAGCGCCGCCACCAGGCTCCCCGCGGCGGCCGTCGCGAACACCCACTGGTAGCCGTGCTCGCCGGGCAGCGCGGCCAGGATCGCGGCGATGACCGCGCCGGCCGTGCTCCCGCCGACGATCCGCACCAGCGCGTTCACGCCCGCCGCGGCGGCCGTCCTGGCCGGCTCCACGTGCTCCACGGCCATCGTGCCGAGCGCGGCGTAGCCGACGCCGAGGCCCACGCCGAGCAGCGAGGTGGCCACGTAGACGTCCACGGGCGCGCCGTGCCTGACGACCAGCCACAGGCCCGCCAGGCCGACGGCCGCCGAGCCGGCCGCGACCATCGAGGACGCGGAGAAGCGGCGCATGAACCGGCCGGCGAACAGCGAGATCACCAGCATGATGACGGTGCTGGGCAGCAGGTAGAGGCCGACCTGGAGGGTCGAGGCGCCGAAGCCGACGCCGGGGGCCTGGGTGAACCCCGAGATGCCGGTCATGCAGGTGAAGAAGGCGAACCCGAGGAGCATGGAGGCGACCGTCGCGCCGACCGTGGTGCGCTGGGTCAGCATCGCCATGTCCACCAGCGGCTCGCGCACGCGCCGCTCGACGACCACCCAGGTCACCACGGTCACCAGCGCGACGGCGAACAGGCCCAGCACGCCGGGCGAGGTCCAGCCCCACGAGCCGCCCTCGCTGATGCCGAGCAGCAGCGCGACGAGCCACACGGTCAGCAGCGCGGCGCCGAGCAGGTCGGGGCGTCCCCCGCCGGCGGGCGCGGTGTCCCGCACCAGGATCGCCACCAGGGCGCCGGCGACCACGGCGATCGCCCCGGTCACCCAGAACAGCACGTGGTAGTCGCCGGCCACAAGCCCGGCCAGGATCATGCCGCCGCCGCTGCCGAAGCCCATGGTGGCGCTCAGGACGCCGATGCCGGTGGCCAGCTGTCTCCTCGGCAACGTCTCGCGGACCACCCCGATCGACAGCGGCACCAGCGCGGTCACGAACCCCTGCAGGATCCTGGCCACGATCAGCCAGGTCAACGAGGTGGCCAGCGCTCCCAGGATCGATCCGGCCACCAGCAGGCCGATCGCGCCGAGGATCATCGGCCGCCGGCCGTACATGTCGCCGAATCTGGATAGCAGCGGGGTGGCCACCGCGCTCACCAGCAGACTGATCGTCAAGGTCCAGCTCACGGCCGTCAATGAGGCGTGCAGCTCGCGCTGGAGCACGGGCAGCAGCGGGACGACGGCGGTGTTCTGCAGGGCCGCGATGGACGCCGCGAAGGCCAGCGCGACCACGGCGGGCCACGGGTTGCGTGTGGCCTTCTCGTGGGACGGGGGTGCGACGACTGTCGCCATGAGGGCTCCTTTGGATAACTTGGGTAAGTAACCAAGGAGCGAGCATACATACGTAAGTTAGGTAAGTAAATGTCGAAGGACGCAGATCTGCTGACGACCGTGGCGTCGTTCCGGCGGCTCGTGACCACGCTCAACCGCGCCAAGACGCACGAGCGGCTGACCGAGGCCGCCGGCGTCCGGCTGGACAGGCCGGACGTGCAGATCCTCGTCTACCTGCTCGACGCGGGTGAGCCGCGCCGGATCGGGGCCATCGCCGAAGGGCTCCAGGTGGAGAGCCCGCACGTGACCCGGCACGTGTCCGCGCTGGAGAAGCGCGAGCTGCTGGAGCGGGTGCGCGACCCCGAGGACGGGCGCGCCTGGCGCATCGCGCTCACCCCCACCGGGGCCAAGGCCGCGGAGAGCTGCCGCCAGGTCACGATGGACTGGTTCTCCATCGCGCTCGCCGACTGGCCGGAGGACGACCGCGCCGAGCTGGCGCGGCTGATCTCCCGGCTCTCGGAGGACGTGAGCGAGCGCCTGGTCAACCACACGGCCGCCAAGTAGGCGGCCCCGCCCCATCAGACGAGCAGCTCCTCGGCACGGTGGCAGGCCGCCCGGCGGCCCTCCCCCACGTCCCGGAGCTCCGGCGCCCGCTCACAGGCGGGCACGGCCAGGGGGCAGCGCAGCCGGAACGGGCACCCGGTCGCGGCCGGCCTCGCCTCGGTGCGCCCGCGCGCCGTGGGCGGCTCGCCGCCCAGCCTGGGCACGGCGTCGCGCAGGGCCAGCGTGTACGGGTGGGCCGGGCGCTCCAGCAGCTCGGCCGTGGGCCCCGACTCGACGACTCTCCCGGCGAACAGCACGTGCGCGGTACGGCAGAGCCGGCCCACCACGGCCAGGTTGTGGGTGATGAGCAGCCGCTCGGTGCCCAGCCCGGCGAGCAGGTCGAGGATCCTGGCCTGCACGGTCACGTCGAGGGCGCTGGTGGGCTCGTCGAGGATGAGCAGGCGGGGCGAGACGGCGAGCGCGCGGGCGATGACCACGCGCTGGCGCTGGCCGCCGGAGAGCTGGTGCGGCCTGCGCTCGGCCACGTCGGCGGGCAGCCCCACCTTCTCCAGCAGGGCGGGGACGCGGTCCCGCTCCTTGCGGGGCAGCGCCTCGGCGACCGAGGCGCCGACGCGCATGCGGGGGTCGAGGGCCTCGGCCTGGAAGACCGGCTGGACGTCCCTCCGAAAGCGCCTCATATCCGCTTTTTTCAGGTTCTGGGCGCCGTACCAGATGTGGCCGGACATGGGGGTCAGGAGACCCAGGAACGCGCGCGCCAGTGTGGTCTTGCCCGACCCGCTCTCCCCGATCAGCCCCACCCCGCCCTCGGTGACGTCCAGGCTGACCTCGTGGACGACGGCCGTGCGGCCGTACCCGAGGGTCACGGCCTCCGCCCTCAGCACGGTCATGGCAGCGCCTCCAGCAGCTCGCGCGTGTACGGGTGGGACGGCGCGGACAGCACCCGGCCGGCCGGGCCGCTCTCCACGACCTCGCCGTCCTTCATGACCAGCACCCGGTCGGCGATCGTGGAGACCAGGGCCAGATCGTGGGAGACGAGCAGCAGCGCCAGCCCCCGCTCCTCGCGCAGCCGGCGCAGCACGCCGACCACCTCGGCCTGCACGGTCACGTCGAGGGCACTGGTCGGCTCGTCGGCCAGGACGACCTCCGCGCCGAGCGCGATGGCCAGCGCGATGGCGAACCGCTGCGCCTGCCCGCCCGAGACCTCGTGCGGGTAGCGGCGCAGGATCGCGGGGTCCAGCAGCACCGCCTCCACGGCCTCCGCCATGGCCTGATCCGTCGCCGCCACGCCGTGCAGCCGCAGCGCGCGCCGCATGAGGACGCCCAGGCGGGTGGCCGGGCTGAGCGCGGCCTGCGGCGACTGCATGACCAGCGCCACCCGGGCGCCGCGGATCTCCCGGAGCCGGCGCGGCGGGGCCGTCAGTACGTCCACGCCGCAGACCCGTACCCGCCCGGACACCTCGGCGCCCTCGGTCAGCCCGAGCAGCGACAGCAGCGTGGTGGACTTGCCGGAACCGCTCTCCCCCACGATGGCCACGCACTCCCCCGCGCCCACGTCCAGCTCGGGCACGTGCGCGACCGTCCGCGTCCCGTACCTGACCCGCAGCTCCCGCACCTCGATCATCGGACGACCCTTCGCGGATCCAGGGCCGCCCGCAGCCCCTCCCCGAGCAGGTTGAAGGCGAAGGCCGTCACCAGGATCGCCAGGCCGGGGAAGGTGACGGCCCACCAGTCGGTGGTGAAGTACGTCTGGCTCTGCTGCACCATCAGCCCCCACTCGGCCACCGGCTCCTGCGCGCCCAGCCCCAGGTAGGACAGGGCGGCGCCGGTGAGGATGACGCCGCCCGCGTCGAGCGAGACCTGGACGAGGACGGGGGTGAGCGAGTTCGGCAGGACGTGCCGGAGCACGATGAGCGGCGCGGGCACGCCCAGGCACCGGGCGGCGTCCACGTACGGCCGGGTGGCGATCGAGGCGGCGACGGAGGCCGCGAGCCGCGCGTACCAGGGCCACCACGTGGCCGCGATGGCCACGATGACCGTGGTGACGCTCGGCTGGAGCACCACCGCGAGGGCCAGCGACAGCAGCAGCGCCGGAAAGGCCAGGAACACGTCCGTGACCCGCATGATCACGTCCCGCACCCAGCCGCCCGCGTACCCGGCCACGACGCCCAGCGTCACGCCCACCACCGCCGAGACGGCCAGCACGGCGACGACGATGGTCAGCGAGGTGCGTCCGCCGTACAGGACCTGGGTCAGCACGTCGCGGCCCGCGCCGTCGGTGCCGAACCAGTGCGCGCCGCCCGGCGGCTGGAGGCTGTGCACGGGGTCGGGCGTGTTCTCCGGGTACGGCGCCAGCCACGGCGCGAGCACCGCCGACAGCACGATCACCACGACGATCGCGGCCCCCAGGACGGCCAGCCGGTCCACGCCGCCGCGGCCCTTGACGGAGGCGACGGCGGAGACGGCGGTCACCGGAGCCTCGCCCTCGGGTCCACCACGCCCTGCAGCAGGTCCACGACCAGGTTGGCCAGCACGTACACCAGCGCCACCAGCAGCGTGACCCCGGCGATGGCGGGCGTGTCCAGGCTGCGGATCGCGTCGACCGCGTACCGGCCGAGCCCCGGCCAGTTGAACACCGCCTCGACCAGGAACCCGTTGACGATCGCGTACGCGAACACCAGGGCGATGAGCGACAGCACCGGGTTGAGCGCCGGCCGCAGGGCGAACCGGACCAGGATGGACGTCTCGCCGAACCCGAGGGCCCGCTCCAGCCGCGTGTGGTCCTGGCCGGCCTCCTCGATCAGCGCGGCCCGGGTCATCTGCGCGATCACCCCCGTCGGGTAGGCGGCCACGACGATCGCGGGCAGCACCAGGTGTTCGAGAGTGCTGGTGAGGATGGGCCAGTTGCCGGTGATGAGCGCGTCCACGACCGTGATGTTCGTCCAGAGCGTGAGCGGGCTGGTGGTGTCGAGCGCGGAGTCGTACTCGCCGGCGACCGGGAACCAGTCCAGGTTGCTGGCGAAGACCGTCTGCAGCGCCAGCGCGAGCCAGAACACCGGCACCGAGACCGACAGCATGCCGCCCACCCGTACCCCGAGGTCGGGGAGCCGGCTCCGGTGGCGGGCGGCGAGCACGCCCGCCGGCACGCCCACGAGGACGGCCGTCAGCAGCGCCGCGCCGACCAGCTCGAGCGAGGCCGGGAACGCCACGTACAGGTCGGACAGGACGGGCCGGCGGGTCCGCAGGCTGGTCCCCCAGTCGCCGGTCGCCAGGTCCCTGACGTAGTTCCAGAGCTGCGCGGGCAGCGGGTCGTCGAGGCCGAAGCGCGCCCGCGCCTCGGCGAGCTGCTGCGGCGTGGCCTTCGGCCCGGCGAACGCCACCGCCGGGTCGCCCGGCACGAGCCGCATCACGACGAACGTCAGCACCACCACGCCGGCCACGACCAGGATCGCCTGGCCGAGCCGGCGGGCCACGTAGCGCGGCACAGGGTCAGCCGGCGGGCTTGAGGTCGTAGAAGAAGACCACGTTCGGGTAGGCCGGGTTGTCGGCGTAGCCCTGGACCGTGGCGGACAGCGCGCGCTGGTAGGTCTGCACGTACGGCACGGCCACCGCGGCCTGGTCCTGGATGATCTTCTTCTGGAGGTCGGCGTACGCCTGGTCCGCGGCGAGCGCGTCCGTGGCCGAGAGCTGCGGCAGCGCGTCGATGGCCTTGTCGATCTCCGCGTTCTTCAGGTACGACAGGTTGAACTGCGGCTGGTCGGCGCTCTTGAACACGTTGAGGAACCACGAGTACGCGTCGGGGTAGTCCGGGTACCAGTACATGACGAACAGGTCCTGGCCCTTCTTCTTGCCGAGGTCCCACTGGGCGTTCCAGGCCATCGGCTTGGCCTGGAGGGTGACGTTGAGCCGCTTGAGCGTCGAGCTGAGCAGCGTGACCAGCAGCTTCTGGTCCTCGTCGCCCTGCGCGTAGGTCATCGTCAGCTTGAGCTCCTCCAGGTCGGGCCCGTAGCCGGCCGCGTTGAGCAGCTCCTGCGCCCGGGCCAGGTCCTGCTTGGGCTCCATGCCGGCGACGTGGCCGAGCAGCCCGTCCGGCACCAGGCCCGACGCCTTGGTGCCCGCGCCCTTGAGGGCGGCGACCAGGCCGTCGTAGTCGATCGCGAGCTGGAGCGCCTGCCGGACCTTGACGTCCTTGGCGGGGCCGGTCGCGGTGTTGAAGAGCACGAGCAGGTTCTGGAAAGACGGCTTCTGCGAGCTCTGCACGCCCTCCGTCATGCCGGCCTGCTCGAACAGCTGCGGGTTGAGCCGCGGGATGAAGCTCACCTCGCCCTTCTGCAGGAGCTGCCAGGCCGTGGTGATCTCCGGGGTGACGCGGAAGGCCACCTTCTTGTACTGCTCCGGCTTCCAGCCGCCCCAGTAACCCTCGAACGCCTTGAGCGTGAGCTCGGTCTCCTTGCCCTTCTGCCAGGTGTCGACGGTGTACGGGCCGGTGCCGGCGTCGGCCTTGCCGTCCTTGAGCCGGTCCGCGACGGCCGTGTCGTAGATGTAGGCGGCGTAGCCGGAGGAGGCGACGAGGTCGAGCGGGGCGGCGTACTTGAGGGTGAACCTCAGCGTCGAGGCGTCGACCGCGTCGATCGTCTTGACCGCGCCCCAGATGTACGCCGCACCGGAGTTGATCTTCATCGTGCGCTCGATGGCCTTCTTGGCCGCCTCGGCGTCGAGCGGCGCGCCGGTGTGGAACTTCACGCCCTGCCGCAGCTTGAAGGTCCACTCCTTGCCGCCGGCCGCCGACGTCCACTCCGTGGCCAGGCGCGGCACCGGCTTGCGCGCGTCGGCGTCGTACCGGGTGAGCCCCTCGTAGATGTTCGACATGGCGATGATCTCGTTGGAGTACGAGCTCGCCGGGTCCCAGTCGGTGACCACGTCGAGGTTCGGGGCGTAGACGAACGTGGCGTCGTTGGCCTGCCCGGCCGGTCGGCCGGTGCCCGGGCCGGCGCTCGCGCCCGTGCTCGGGCCCGGCTCGGGAGTGCCGCCGGCGCCGCGAACCTGGCCGCCCGCGCACGCGGACGCGGTCATGGCGACGACTCCGGCTACTCCGGCGACGAGCAGCCGCTTGTGCCAGCGCATGGTGGGGGGATCCTTTCGGTTACGTCACCGGGCGAGAGGTCCGGCGGCTTTCACGTGTACGCGCACGGCGGGCTCGGAGAGGTAGCTCAGGGGCACCTCCAGCAGGTCCACGATCTCGACCCGCGAGGAGTCCGCGCCCGCGGCGACGGCTCGCGCGGCCGCCTCCTCCTTGACCCTTTCGATCGCTTTCGACCGGCTTTCGCCCGCAGGCAAGATCGTATCCACTCTGCCGCTCGCCAGCGCGATCGCGGCCCCCACGGCGTTGGCCACCTCGGCGTGGCGGGGCCGCACCACGCCGCTCACCCCGGCGACGCGCGGCGGCAGCAGGAACGCGCCGCCCCCCACCGCCACCAGCGGCCGGTCGGCCCGCCCGAGCGACATCCGGTCCACGGCGTCGGCCACCATCGCGTCGGCGACCGCCACGGCTCTTTCCAGGCCGTCCCGTCGCGCCCTGTCGCCCAGCCGGGCACGCCAGTCGTCGGCTCCCGGAGGGGTACGGCCGGCGGCCACCGCCGCGTCGGTCATGGTGACCGTGGAGCCGCCGAAGACCAGCGCCTCCTCGGTGATGCGGTATCCCACCGAGTCGGGCCCGACCTCCTCGCCCCGGACCACGGTCCCGCCGCCCAGCGCGATGGCCAGGATGTCCGGCATGCGGAAGTTGGTGAGCACCCCGCCGATCTCCACGGCCGCCGCCGACTCCCTCGGGAACCCGCCGGTCAGCACGCCGAGGTCCGTGGAGGTGCCGCCCACGTCGGCCACGACCGCCTCGGCCACGCCCGACAGGAACGCGGCGCCGCGCAGCGAGTTGGCCGGGCCGGAGCCGATGGTCGACACCGGCAGCCGCGCCGCGTGCTCGGTGGTCATCAGCGTGCCGTCGTTCTGCGCCAGGTACGGCGTGGCGGTCAGCCCGTGCTCGGCCAGGGCCCCGGCCAGCGCGCCCGTGACGTGCCCGGCCACGCCGTACAGGGCGGCGTTGAGCACGGTCGCGTTCTCGCGCTCCAGCAGGCCCAGCGAGCCGATCTCGTGGCTGACCGACACGGGCAGCCCGTACTCGGCCGCCACCAGCTCCGCGACCGCCCGCTCGTGGTCGGCCGTGGCCGGGCTGAACACGCCCGTCACCGCCACCGCGTCCACCCTGGCCCCGCCCTTCCGCAGCCCGTCGAGGAACCGGCGGATCGCGTCGCGGTCGAGCGGGCCGATCTCGCGGCCGTCCACGTAGTGACCGCCGGGCAGCACGGCCTCACCGGCGGAGACGGCGGCGCGCAGGGCGGCGGGCCAGTCGGACAGCGGCGGCACGGACGTCGTGGCGGGCGCGCCCAGCCGCACCACCGCCACCCGGCCGAGACCGCGGCGCTCCAGGATGGCGTTCGTGGCGTGCGTGGTCCCCAGCATGACGCGGGTCACGCGGCCCTCCGCGTGCTGGTCCAGCTCGGCCAGGACCGCGCCGAGCGCCGCCCGCAGGCCGCTCGTCACGTCGGGCGTGGTCGGCCGCTTGGCCTTGGCGATCACCCGGTCGGCGGCGTCGAGCACCACCGCGTCGGTGTTCGTCCCGCCCACGTCGATCCCGACGCGCAGGGCTCCCCGAGCTCCGTCAACCACGCGGCCCCTCCTTCACCGGCTCCTCCTTCACCGGCTCCTCCGCCGGGTCCTTCGCCAGGTCTTCGACCGGGGTGTAGTCGAGGTCGTAGCCGAAGGCCCGGGGACCGGCCGTCTCCAGGCCCCTCGGGGTGCGCCAGAGCGGGTCGCACGGCCAGGCCAGCACCGTGACGCGCTGGCCGTACCGGAGCGACTCGGTCTGGATGGCGGCGGCCGTCTCGGTGTCGACCACCGTGATGAGGTCGGGCACCATGGCCATGATCCGGCCGCCGGCCGTGGCGACGAGGTTCTCGTTCTGCAGCTCCAGGGTCAAGGACCGGCCGCGGTCGGCTCCGGTGCCCTCGACCGTCGCCGTGCCCCGCACGAACCCGCCCGTGGTGCGCCGCTCCACGTCCGCCAGCTTGCCGGTGATCAGCTCGTACGCCCCCAGCTCGCTCCGCAGCGCCTCCAGCGGGTCGCCCGTCCCCCCGGTGGCCCGGCCGACGGCCAGGGCCCGCGTGACCGTGCCCTCGATGACGGCGCCCCGCGCGCCCTCGGCGGTGAGCACGTAGTCGGCCATGAGCGCGTGCGACCCGGCCGCCACGCAGACCGCGCGGGCCAGCCGCTCCGACCACAGGCCGTCCACCGGCCTGATCGTGACGACGTTGCCGACGATGTCCGCCATGATCACCAGATCGGCCGGCAGCCCCGCCACGTACATGGAGACCATCTGCACCTCGGGGAACGCCCGGCCCATGCCGTCGGCGTCCAGCAGCGGCAGGCCGAGCTGCGCCGCCCAGGCGACGGGCGCGACCCCGTTGGCCCCGCCGATCTCCGACGACATGACCGCGGACGGCGGCCGGCCGAAGATCCGCTCGATCTCCCGGGCGATCCGCCGGGGCTCGTCCTCGCCGTGGATCATCTCGTGGCTGACCGTGGGCGCGCCGATGCCGGACAGCGGCACCACCAGGGCGTCATCGGGTAAGTCCGCCAGCCCGACGAGCGGCACGTCGCCGTACTCCTGGATCGCCCGCCGCGCCGCCAGCGCCCCGGTACGCACGTCGCCCCCGCCACCGGTGCCCAGCACGGCGCAGCCGCGGGCGAGAGCCGCGACGTCAGTCAGTTGAATCTTCATGAGGCGTCACAACCAAGCACATGGCACCACGTTGCCGCCAGTCCGAAACGCCCTATACGCGAGGAGAAGTCAGATTTCGTCGAGGTGGGAGACGTTCGAGCGGTCGGCGTCGTCCGTGCTGGGCTCGCCCGCGAACCACGCCTCCAGGATCTCGCCGAGCACCACCTCCGAGGTGAGGCGCAGGCTGAGGGCCAGCACGTTCGCGTCGTTCCACCTGCGGGCCCCATCCGCGGTGTACGCGTCGGCGCACAGCGCCGCCCGGACGCCCGGCACCTTGTTGGCCGCGATGGACGCGCCCGTGCCGGTCCAGCAGCACACCACGGCCTGGTCGGCCCGCCCCTCGCCGACGTCGCGCGCCGCCGCCTCCGACGCCCACGCCCAGTCGTCGCGCCCGCCCGGGTCGAGCGCCCCGTGGACGATCACCTCGTGCCCGCGTCCGCGCAGCTCCTCCACCACCCGCTCCGCCACGCCGTCCAGGCTGTCGGCCGCCACCGAGATCCGCATCCCCCAGGTCTACCACCCGAGCCCCGTTTGATTCGGCTCGCCGCTGATCCGCGGGAAATCGTCGGTGCCTGCCTCTAGGGTGCTGGACGACGACCGGCGCGCCCTGGCGGCCCGCGCGGTCCCGGGGGACGGCCCCTTCCTGCACAATTGACCGGCGGGACCATCGAAAGGCAGGCAAGTGCTCTCTATTCACCAGCGGATCGCGGCTGAGCTCGGCGTGCGCGACGGGCAGGTGCTCGCGGCCGTCGAGCTGCTCGACGGCGGCGCCACGGTGCCGTTCATCGCCCGATACCGCAAGGAGGTCACCGGCGCCCTCGACGACGCCCAGCTGCGCACCCTGGAGGAGCGGCTGCGCTACCTGCGCGAGCTGGAGGAGCGGCGGACGGCCATCCTGGAGTCCGTCGAGTCCCAGGGCAAGCTCGACGACGAGCTGCGCGCCCAGATCATGGCGGCCGAGACCAAGGCCCGGCTGGAGGACATCTACCTCCCGTACAAGCCCAAGCGGCGCACCAAGGCGCAGATCGCCCGCGAGCTGGGCCTGGAGCCGCTGGCCGACCGGCTGCTCGCCGACCCGTCGCTCGACCCGGCGGCCGAGGCCGAGGGGTTCGTCACCGAGGGCGTGGCCGACGCCGGTGCGGCGCTGGAGGGGGCGCGGGCCATCCTGATCGAGCGCTTCGCCGAGGACGCCGACCTCATCGGGTCCCTGCGCGAGCAGCTCTGGACCCGCGGCCGGCTGGTGTCCAAGGTCCGCGAGGGCAAGGAGGAGGCCGGGGCCAAGTTCTCCGACTACTTCGAGTTCGGCGAGCCGCTCACCAAGCTGCCCTCGCACCGCATCCTGGCGATGTTCCGGGGCGAGAAGGAGGAGGTGCTCAGCGTCACGCTGGAGCCCGACGACAGCCCCGACTACGAGGGCCGCATCGCCACCCGCTTCGGCGTCTCCGACCAGGGCCGGCCCGCCGACCGCTGGCTGAACGAGACCGTCCGCTGGGCCTGGCGCACCCGCATCCTCGTCCACCTCGGCCTGGACCTGCGGATGCGGCTCTGGCAGGCCGCCGAGGACGAGGCGGTCCGGGTGTTCGCCGCCAACCTGCGCGACCTGCTGCTCGCCGCCCCGGCCGGCACGCGCACCACGATGGGCCTCGACCCGGGCCTGCGCACCGGCGTCAAGGTGGCCGTGGTCGACGCCACCGGCAAGGTCGTCGAGACCGCCACCATCTACCCGCACGAGCCCAAGCGGCAGTGGGACCAGTCGCTCGCGGTGCTCGGCGCGCTGGTGCAGCGGCACGGCGTCGAGCTGATCGCCATCGGCAACGGCACGGCCTCCCGCGAGACCGACAAGCTGGCCGGCGAGCTGGTCAAGCACATGCCGTCGGTCACCAAGATCGTGGTGTCGGAGGCCGGCGCGTCGGTCTACTCGGCCTCCGCCTACGCCTCGCAGGAGCTGCCCGACCTCGACGTCTCGCTGCGCGGCGCCGTCTCGATCGCCCGCCGCCTCCAGGACCCGCTGGCCGAGCTGGTCAAGATCGACCCGAAGTCGATCGGCGTCGGCCAGTACCAGCACGACCTGGCCGAGACCAAGCTGTCCCGCTCGCTCGACGCGGTGGTCGAGGACTGCGTCAACGCCGTGGGCGTCGACGTCAACACCGCCTCCGCGCCGCTGCTCACCCGCGTGTCCGGCATCGGGTCCACGCTGGCCGAGAGCATCGTGCGCCACCGCGACGCCAACGGCCCGTTCCGCTCCCGTACGGCGCTGAAGGACGTCGCCCGGCTCGGGCCCAAGGCGTTCGAGCAGTGCGCGGGCTTCCTGCGGATCCCCGGCGGGGACGACCCGCTCGACGCCTCCAGCGTCCACCCCGAGGCGTACCCCGTGGTGCGGCGCATCCTCGGCTCGGTCCAGACCGACCTCAAGACGCTGATCGGCAACACCGCGGCGCTGCGCTCCATCAAGCCGCAGGAGTTCACCGACGACACGTTCGGCCTGCCGACGGTCACCGACATCCTGCGCGAGCTGGAGAAGCCCGGCCGTGACCCCCGACCGGCCTTCAAGACCGCCACGTTCAAGGAGGGCGTCGAGAAGATCTCCGACCTCCAGCCGGGGATGATCCTGGAAGGCGTGGTCACCAACGTGGCGGCGTTCGGCGCGTTCGTCGACGTGGGCGTCCACCAGGACGGCCTGGCCCACGTCTCGGCCCTGTCCCGCACGTTCGTCAAGGACCCGCGCGACGTGGTCAAGCCGGGCGACATCGTCCGGGTCAAGGTGCTGGACGTGGACATCCCGCGCAAGCGCATCTCCCTCACGCTCCGGCTGGAGGACGAGACGACCGCCTCCGGCGGCGAGTCCCGCGGCCCCCGTGGCCGCGCCGAGGGCGCACGGGGGGACGGGGGTGCCCGTGGTCAGGGTTCCGGTGGTCAGGGTTCCGGTGGCGAGAGTGCCGGTGGTGGGAGCGGTGGCCGGGGTGCCGGCGGTCGCGGCGGGGCCGTGCTGGGAGCGCTGCAGTGGGGCGTGGTGCACACGACGGACCTGCCGGAGGACCAGGTCCGGGCCGAGCTCCTCCGCGCCGCCCACGCGATCTGACGGAGCACCGTCCGACGGTACGGTC